>JAZSAR010000265.1:0-8538 GCA_045601965.1 Clostridia bacterium | reverse complement strand
AAAAAATACGCGTCCGTGGACGCGTATTTTACCTTGTTTTTCTTAAATGCTCATACATCATAATTCCTGCGGAAACGGAGGCGTTTAATGATTCTGCCTTGCCGTTCATAGGAATTATGGTCAGTATATCGGCGTTTTCCAAAATATAATCGCACACGCCGTTTCCTTCATTACCTACGATAATTACGCATTTTCCCGAAAGGTCGGTTTCGTATAAATCCGTGGACTTATCGGAAAGTGCCCCTGCCACGGTTTTATAGCCCGCTTTCTTACATTCGGGAAAAACAGCTTCCGTAACGGCATCCTTTGCAATCGGCAAATTGAAAACCGAGCTCATGGTAGAGCGGACGGTCTTTGAATTGAACAAATCCACACAGCCCTCCGAAAGAATAACTGCCGCATCTCCTCTGGCATCCGCCGTGCGGACAATGGTGCCCAGGTTTCCCGGGTCCTGAAGGCGGTCACAGTAAACAATAAGGGAGGGGGCACTTTTAAGGATTTCTTCAATGGTCGCGCACTTTGCCTTTGCCACCGCCAGCATATCCTGGGGAGACTCGGTATCGGGGATTTCCGCATAGGTTTTCTTGTCGGTTGCAAAAACCTTTACACCGTCGGGGAAAGCAAAATCTGTATCCTCACGGCAGATTACATAGGAAATTTCCGCGCCGTTTTCTATGGCGTCAATCACGCTTCTTTTGCCTTCGATTATAAATTCGCCGCTTTTTTCGCGGAAGGATCGCTTGGCAAGCTTTTTTATATATTTGATTTTATCGTTGGTGGGTGAAAGTGTAAGCATAATTATAATTATCTCCTTAAAAAACAAAAAGCGGTGTAAAACACCGCTTTTTCGCATTTTGATTAAAGAGCGCTCTTTGCCTTTGCAACGAGCTCAGCGAAAGCTGCGGGATCGTTGATAGCAATTTCAGAAAGCATCTTTCTGTTAAGAGCGATGTCAGCTTTCTTAAGACCGTTCATAAATCTGGAATAGTTTATGTCGTTCATCTTGCAAGCTGCGCTGATTCTGGTGATCCAGAGTCTTCTGAAATCTCTCTTTCTTAACTTTCTTCCGATGTAAGCGTAGTCAAGAGCCTTCATTACAGACTGCTTAGCAACTCTGTACTGCTTGGAACGTGCACCGATATAGCCCTTAGCCAGCTTAAGTATCTTCTTATGTCTCTTCTTTGCGGATAATCCGCCTTTAATTCTAGCCATCTTCTAGTCCTCCCTGTCTTATTTGTAAGGAATAAGGGTCTTCATTACCTTTGCGTTGGAAACGCTTAAGTAACCGCCCTTTCTGAGTCTTCTTTTTCTCTTGGTGCTCTTCTTGTTCAATATATGGCTCTTGAAAGCCTTTCCGCGCTTGATTTTACCGTTCTTGGTGAATCTTAAACGCTTTGCCGCGCCTCTGTGGGTCTTAATCTTAGGCATAGTTATTAACTCCTCTCAGTAGTATTTTATACATAAGCATTACTGCTTTTTGCCTTACTTCTTTTCGAAGGGTGCAACAATCATAAACATGTTACGGCCCTCGAGTTTAGGTTTCTTTTCTACATTACCGAAATCTTTAAGTGCTTCTTCTACCCTCTCAAGAAGCTGAGTTCCCAATAAAGAATGGTTTACCTCACGTCCGCGGAAACGGATAGTTACCTTAAGCTTGTCGCCGCCGGTCAAAAACTTTTTCGCGTGGTTCATTTTTGTTTCAAAATCGTGTGTGTCGATGGAAGGAGTCATCTTGATTTCCTTTGTATCAACAACGTGCTGGTTTTTACGGTTTTCCTTTTCCTTCTTCATCTGGTCGAAGCGGTACTTGCCGTAGTCCATGATTTTGCAAACAGGGGGGTCAGCATTGGGTGACATAAGAACCAAATCAAGCTCCTTCTCGTCAGCCAGCGCCTGTGCTTCGGCAATATCCAAAATGCCGAGCTGCTCGCCCTCACTACCGATGAGTCTTACACTCTTTGCGGTAATTTCTTCATTGATCATCAATTCCTTGATACTGATAAAAAACACCTCCGATTAAAATAAAAAAATCTGCGCGCAGAATATGCCGCAGAAATACAGATAAAAACCCTTAAGGTTTTTTAAGTATTTACCAATCCGCTATGGCGGTCGGTGAGAAGCGGCAGGCTTCTGCTTGTTGTGCTAAAGTAGTATACCACAAGGGATTTTATTTGTCAAGTGTTTTTTTAAATAAAATTAAACCCCTAAAAAAAGTGAGATTTTTTTAAAAAATATCTATGCAAGAAAGGATTTTTGTGGTAAAATATTAAGAAAAGACACATTCAAAAGGAGTGTTGGTATATGAAAAAAATTTATGAAGGCAAAACAAAGGACGTATATTCTCTTGACAACGGCAATGTAATGCTTAAGTTCAAGGACGATTGCACAGGCAAAGACGGCGTTTTTGATCCCGGTGAAAACTCTGTAGGTCTTACAATCGAGGGTATCGGAAAGGCAAATCTTGAAACATCCATAAGATATTTTGAGCTTCTCAAAAAAGCAGGTATCAAAACTCACTATGTTTCTGCAAATATCGAGGATGCAACAATGGAAGTTCTTCCCGGAAAAGTTTTCGGTCACGGACTTGAAGTTATCTGCCGCCTTGTTGCAACAGGAAGCTTTATCAGAAGATACGGAGAATATATCGAAGACGGAACACCCATTCCCGGAGGATATGTTGAATGCACATTTAAAAACGATGAAAAGGGCGATCCCTTGGTTACAGGCGAAGGTCTGGCAGCTCTTGGCGTAATGAGCCTTGAAATGTTCGAGAGCATGAAGGAGCAGACACTGAAGATTACAAAAATCGTTGCAGACGATTTAAAGACCATGGGACTTGACCTTTGGGATATCAAGTTTGAATTCGGCTACAACAACGGCGAGGTTATATTAATCGACGAAATCGCTTCCGGTAATATGAGAGTTTACAAGGACGGCAAGATTGTTGATCCCGTTGAACTTACAAAGATTATTCTTTCCAAGTAATTATTAAAAGTTAAAACCGCTTGCCAGGGTTTTATGGCAGGCGGTTTTTTGTTTGTATGATTAAATTTTACAAAAGCGCACAGACTACCTTAAAGGAGTGATATCTTTGTGCACGGCAATTTCTGTTACGGTTAAGGATAATTATTTTGGAAGAAATCTTGATTTTGAACATTCTTTCGGAGAGAAGGTTATAATTACCTCAAGAAATTTCAAGTTTTCTTTCCGAAACGGCAAAAAGATAGAAAAACATTATGCGATAATCGGTATGGGAATTGAAAGAAAAGGCTTTCCGCTGTACTTTGATGCAACAAACGAAGCGGGCCTCAGTGCGGCAGGGCTGAATTTTCCGTATAGCGCAAGGTATACGGAGGAAAAGAAGGATGCTTGTAATGTTGCATCCTTTGAGCTTATTCCATGGATATTGACGCAGTGCACCTCAGTAAAGGATGCCGTCAGATTGCTTGATAACATCAATATAACAAATGAAGCCTTTGACGAAATGCTGAAACCGTCGCCTCTGCATTGGATAATTGCAGATAAAATTGAAACGGTGGCTGTGGAACAGACAAAGGACGGAATAAGAGTTTTTAAATCGCCTGTCGGGGTTCTGACAAATAACCCGCCGTTTGATATGCAGATGTTCAATCTCACAAATTATATGTCGGTAACGGCAGAAGAGGCAAAGAATATGTTTTCGGACAAGGTTGATTTAAGGCCTTATTCAAAGGGGATGGGAGGACTTTCCCTTCCCGGCGATTTATCCTCGGCATCAAGGTTTGTAAAGGCGAGCTTTTTGAAACTAAACTCGGTTTTCGGAAATACCGAGTCGGAAATAGTCAACCAGTTTTTCCACATTCTTTATTCGGTATATCAGATAAGGGGTGCGGTAAAGGCAGGAGAAAAATATGAAATTACCCATTATACATCCTGCTGCAATACCGATAAGGGGATATATTATTACACCACTCATGGAAACTCCGGAATAAATGCCGTGTCACTTTCTGAAGAGAATTTAGAAGATGACAAGCTTAAATGCTATGACCTTATCAGGGAACAGAAAATTTTGTTTCAAAATGGGCGAAAGCTTTAATGAAAATTGATTTTCTGTTTATTCTTTTTATCTGTAAAATGCTATGCTTTCAAAGTCTCCCAATCGGAAGGTAATTTCGGTTTTTCCGTCGGCAAGGGCCTTTTCTGATAAAATTTCACCGCCGAGAGAATTTTTTGCCTTAAAGGGAAGTGTTACTTTATCCGTAATCTCACCAAAGGCGGTGTTTGACAGGGTTACAACGGAAGGGAAATGCATTTCCCTGTCACACAGTATGGCGCTTATCAAGGGAGAGTTTGTTTCTTCATCAGCTTTTTCAAGGGTGATAAGAGAGGAAAGACCGGCATGAGCAAAAATATCCTTAAGTGTTTTTCTTATATCCTTATCAAGCTCTGTTGCGTAAGTGTAGAAAATCTGTGATGCAATGTAGTAAGCGCATCCTTTTCCGTAGCTTTTTTCTGTGATTATCGGCATATCGCGCCAGGTTTTTAAAACTTTTGCATCTTTTACATCCAGTTCCTCAATCACGGTCTTTAGCCTTATGCCAAGGTCGTTTTCCGAAAGCTGGGAAGGATGTTCGATAAATAATATATCTTCCTTTTCAATGCCGAACATCGTCTCAAAATCGGCAGGCATATTGGTATAGCAAAGACCTCCCACCTTTTTATCGGCAAGGAGATAGTCGGCGATAACCGTTCCGCCGTTTTTTGTAAATTCCGCTATTTTTTCAGCCACGGCTTCGGAAAGCACATAGGAACAGGGGAGGATTAACACCTTATAACGTGAAAGTGAGCCTTTTAATATTTCCTTTGCACATATAAAATCCGAAGGGATGTGCAGATCTGAAAGTGCAAAATTTGCGCCAACCACGGCATTTAAGTAATAGGACTTCATATTGTCGGGGCCCATTATGTGATTTACGGACTGGTCCTGATAAATGCATACCTCGGAATAATGCTCCGCCTTTTCGTAGGTTTCGGGAAAAAGCGATTCAAGCTTTTTTGAAAACCCGGCAAGCTTTAAGGTTTTCTTTCTCACTGTTCCGTCGGGGCGGGTTAAGCCGAAATCGTTACCTTCCAGGTCGCTCTGCCTCGGACGCCAGCACCAGTACATAAGTCCCTTGGTGCCGTAGCCTGCCCGCTGAAGAAGGGTGGAGGTAAGCTCATTAAGCGAAGGCGACTTGGGATCGATATAGCGAAGGGAGCCTCCCTGCGCTTCGATTACAAAGGTGGATTTGGAAAGGGCTTTTGCAAGGCTTTCGGACATCGCCATATAAAGTGCGGTTTGCCTTGACGGGCGTATAAAGCAGCTTATGCCGATTATGTCGCAACACTCTGCCAGTTTCCAAGAGTCAATGCTGTTTTGAATTCCCGTAAGCATTTCACAGATGGTGGGCTGATTTGCTCCGTTTTCTTTAAATATTCTGTCCGCATCTTTAATGTGAGAGGCCAGATTTTCTTCCATAAAGCTTCTGAAATCCTCCCAGGAGGTGTAGCCTCCCCGCTGACGGCTTGTGCCGGTGGGGGGATAAACCGCGTCAAAGGAAGCGAAATCCGAAGGGCCTTCCGCTGCCCAGAATTTGTTAAGATCGTCAATGGATTTGTATTTTTCTTTTAGCCACTTACGGAAACGGGCGATTGTGTGGGGACAGTAACAGATGAAGGAATCAAAATTTCCCGGGCGGAATAAAACAGGCTCACCCCAGAGGACGAATCCTGCCACGCGGGAATCTCCCGCAAAATGGCGGGCAACTTCCCTTAAATATCGGTGGGCGTATTCTAAATATGCGGGATCGTCAATACAGCACACGGTGAACTGCATATGCATATCGTAGCTTCCGTTGTTGTCGGTAAAGCCCTGACTTTTACCTCTGTTTTCCTCCATCAGCCAGCGGGGGGAGTAAAATCCCACGTTGTTTTGCGTTGCCACGTTTACAAGGGGCGTTATGCCGTACTTTGTGCAAAGCTCAATGAAATAATCAATTTTAGTAAAGTCAAACTTTCCCTTTTCATATTCAATGTCATGCCATTCGGCAAAGCCGTGGGCACAGGTGAAGCCCGCCGCTGCCATATTTTTTATGTCATTTTCCCATTCTTCCATAGGGGGAGATACGGTACGGCAGAAGGGGGCATACATGGCACCCGTTAAAAAGGCACCGTCTTTAATTCTTAAGGTCATACAATCACTCCTTATCGTATGCGTTTATGGCACGCCTTACATTCCATCCGTTTTCGGAAAGAAGTTGCCCGGATTTTTCAAAATCAAGCCCAAGTATTTCACAGACCATTGTAACGGCGCGCTTTTTTAGCTTGGTATTTGATGTCACCATATTTACCATATAGTTTTTGTAGGTATAGCCGCTTTTAATGAAAAATGCGGTGGAAAACATATTGAGTATCAGCTTCTGACTTGTGCCTGCCTTCATTCGGGTGGAGCCTTTGATAACCTCGGCTCCCGTCAGCGATTCTATGGTGAGGTCTGCTATCTCAGCCATTTTAGTGCCTTCGTTGTTTACTATTGCACCGACAAAGCAGCCCGCCTTTTTTGCTTCAGCCATAAATGCGGCTACAAAGGGAGCATTGCCCGATGCGGAAATTCCGATAACAATATCGCCCTTTTTGATGTTTTTGGAAATAAAGGCGTCCTTTGCGGCTTTTTCGCTGTCTTCACAGCCCTCGGAAGCATTTACAATGGCGCCTATCCCGCCTGCAATTACGGCGGAAATCATTTCGGGATCAGCACCGTAGGTGGGAGGGCATTCTGCCGCATCGGCAACGGCTAACCTTCCGCTGGTGCCCGCACCGCAGTAAACAATTTTACCTCCGTTTTTGACCGCCTTTACCGCTTCGTCAACCAGAAGGGAAATTTTCGGAATAAGGTTTCTCACAATTCCGGGGACAAGGGCATCCTCATCATTTATCATATAAAGAACGTCCTCGGTGGAGCTATCCGATATCAGGGTTGTTTTTTCGTTTACCGATTCTGTGTTCATTTTACATCCCCCTCTATTACGCTGTTGAAATAGGTGGTAATTGCCATGGGGTTTGTGATGGCTTTTCCGATTACCATGGCGTGGATGCCCATATCAAAGGCCTTTTTTACATCCTCAATTCTCCAGAAGCGGCCCTCTGCCACAAGCTTTGCGGATAGGCGTGCATCAAGTATTTCACGGAGAAGTGAAAAATCGGGAACGTATTTGTCACAAGGAGCATATAAAGCCCCCGGAACATAGCCCGAAAGGGTGGTGGAAACCGCGTCAGCCCCTGCCTCGGATGCCATTTTTGCTTCCTCAATGGTGGAAATATCCGCCATAACCTGAATGCCGAATCTTTCGTGAATCTTTCTTATAAGCTCGTAGGGATCGCCCTTTATGCTGCTTTTTTGCACTGTTGCATCAAGGGCAATAATTGTTGCACCGGCATCGATTATTTTAGCAACACCGTCAATGTCGGGGGTTATTATGGTGTGGCCTGTTTCATCCTTCCTTTTATCGATTCCGATAATCGGAACGGAAACTCTTTTTCTTATGGCGGAAATATCCTCATAACCGTTGGCTCTTATGGCTTTTGCACCGCCTATTACCGCCGCTTCTGCCATAACGGCAAGATATTCCGAGTTTCGTAAGGGATTACCCTCCAAAGCCTGACTTGATACAATTAATCCTTTTGGAAACATAGTTATTCTCCTTTTATCTCATTTAATAAAAATTCTTTGGTTCCTTCAAAAACTCCCGAAGGGTTATAGTAAAAGCTTGCATCGGGAAAGAAAGCTTTTACCTTTTTTTCAAAGGAGTCCTTAAAATAGGGAAGGGCGTTTATAAGACCGCCGCATCCCGCTACGGAAATTTTTTTAAGGCCAAGCTTTCTTGCACTCAAAATGGCAAGATCGGCCATTTTTTCGCCCGCCTCACACATAATTTTAAGTGCGGCAGCATCGCCCTTTTCGCACATTTTAAAAACAATTTTTGAATATGCTGCAATTTCGGAGCGTGTTGCATAGCTTATACCGCTTCTTACACTGTCACGAATGTCCCTTATTTTCCGTATGTCGGCGCATTTTTCAATGGGCGCTGAAAGGTGAGCTGTTTCCTTTGCAAGAAGGGAAAGCTCTTTTGTGTCATCCAGCGAATAAAGAGTGTGTCGTATGGCGGATAACCCGATGTCATATCCGCTTCCGCCGTCACCTATGTTCATTCCCCAGCCGCCTGCTACGATTTTCTCATTTCCGTTTTTGCCTATAGCAATGCTTCCCGTACCAAGTAAAAGTACTATGTCACAGCCGTGCTTTTCAGCAAAGGAAAGTGCCGCGGTGCCGTCGCTTTCGCGGAAAATATAGATTTTAACATCGGGGAAAACAGCTTTTACTGTAAGAGAAAAGCTTTCTGTGTTCTTTCCGCCCAGGTTTACCGCAATATGCGAAAGTGCAAAATCTTTTTTTATTTCACAAAGAATGTTATAAAGCTCTTCTATTATTTCGCCCGAATCAGAAGGAAGACCGAAGCCCGC
>JAZSAR010000264.1:0-25460 GCA_045601965.1 Clostridia bacterium | reverse complement strand
GCAACGGATGAAATGTCATCCTGAAGGGGAAGGTAGCGCTTGTTGCTTCTCCAGCCCAAAGCCTGAATGGTAACCTTTATATCCTTCTTAAAGTAGACAGGATCGTTTATGTGCCATCTGTAAAGTGAAAAACGCTGCTGCGAGCTGTAAAGCCCGTCCGGTCTTATAACCTTGGGCATACCTGAATAGGGGGTACAGAATTCCTGATATTTTCCGCCTATGTCAAAGTTCCAAGAGCCGCAGAAATAATCCTCTGTGCCGGTGCCGCAGATTGTGGGGAATTCCCTGTCGCCGTCAAGATAAAACTTGATTTCGCCTTCGCCCCACCAGCCTGTGTTGTTTACGCCCCAGAACATATATGTACCTACATAGTGACCGTTGCCTGATACATTGTCAAGTATGGTGTAGCATTCCTTGTAGGGAAGGGGATTTACGCGTCTGAACTGGGCGTGGAAATAGCCGTAGTCCTCGGGGATGTCGCCCACAACATAGTCAAGCTGATAATATACATTGACATTTTCGGTGTGAAGATTTTCAAGGGTTATTCTGAAATTTTTGTAAAAGGGCATATCCCAGTAGCAGTTAAGTCCCTTTTTGGGATTTACGCAAACGGGGATTGATGCAAGAGGAGCATAGCGCTGATACTCGGCAGATGCAAAAAAGTCACCCAGAGGTACTTCGACAGAGGGTGTATCACTATCGTCCCAGTACATTCTTATTACAAGCATTCTGTTTTTAGGACAGCTGTCTGTTATCCATATGTGCTTTATTATGCCGGGACCGTCCATTGCGCCAAGGGTAAAGGTTTCGCCGGGCTTTATCACTATAAATGGGGAAACCTTCCAGCCCTGACCGAGATCACGGGCGGCATTTCCTCCTGCTCCCTCAAGAGCCATTCCGCCTTTTCCCTTTTCACCGGTAAAGTTTTCGGGAGAAATTGATCTTGATTCAAATTTCTGCATTTTTGCCAGACTCATAAAATCACAGCCTTTCTTTTACATTGTTATCATTGCGGAGAAAATATCCTTGTCCTCTTTCTCGCATCTTGCAGAGAGAGTAAAAGCGCCATTTTCTTCCTTTTTATAAACAGTAAAGTGCTCGCCGCAGAGTATTTCCGAGCTGTACTGAACGGTTACGGTTTTGCCTTTCAGGGTATCTAAATAGCCGTCGGGGAGATAGTCAAACAAAATGTCGGGATAAAAGGTATTATTCATATGGTTGTTTCGGTCAATATTTGAATAGTATACCTTTCGCTCATCTGCTTTTTCCATTTCGCTTAAGTCGGGATGGATTTTTCTCATTTCCATTTCATATAAATTATCCATATCCGGGATAATTTCGCACACTGAAGAAAGGGCTGACGGACGGCAGAACTTTCTTTTTTCTATATCAATTAAAACCCAGTGGGAGGAGGCATAGGCAACTCTTTCTCCATTTTTAAGTATGTCGTAGTCACGGATAAAGGAGGGGCCTTTAACACCTCTCGGGTATGTTATAATTTCAATTTCGTCATAGGTAATAATATCGGAAAAATATGTAATTTCCATTTTGGTAATCACAAAGGTAAGGCCGTGGGAAACCAAGGTTTCAAAGCTTCCGCCCACCTTATCAAGGTCGTCTCCCGCAGCTCTCTGACAAAGGCGGAAGATGGTGGATTGGCGCATAAGACCTTTTGGCGTCACATCATAGCTTTCAATTCTTGTTTTAAGTGTAGTTGACATAGCTGTACCTCGCAAAGTTTTATAAATCGAGTGTAAATCTGTTTTCGCCCGCTGAAAGGGGGCATTTTGTTTCTCCGTGAATAAATTCTGCTTTCTGTCCTTCGGGGATGGTTATTGTAAAATAAACCTTTTCATCCTTCTTTTCATAGGATACTGAAACTTCGCCCTTCGGAAGAACTCTTTTGCCCGAAAGATGATTTATTTCGTCCACTAAAACGGGAGCGATTATAAGGCTTTCATAGCCCTTTGAGCCCTCTTTCTGGCGGATGCCCAAAAGATAATCGTAAAGATATGCCGTAACAGCGCCGAACATCGGGTGGTTGTGGGAGCGGTTACGGAGCGACTCGGGCCAGTATTCCCAAAGGGTTGTTGCCCCTCTTTTAACCATTTCTGAAAATGAGTGAATGCCCTCTGATGTAAGCATTTTTACGGCAACGTCGCCCTTCCCACGCTCAAAGAGAAGCTTTATAACTAAATCCGTGCCGAAAATACCTGTATCAAATTCGCCCATTTTATCATAGCGGGAAACCAAATTCGGGAAAGTGCGCCAGTCTCCGAGACCGATGTCAAGGGCAAAGGCGTTTGCGCCCTGTACGCCCCCTAAAAAGTTACCGTCCCAGGCGTTGAAATAGGCGCTCATAATTGCCTTTTTGCGCTTATTGATCCTTTCTTCAAAAAGAGGAATGTCGGCATCGTTTCCTGTAAGCTTTGCAATTTCGATGGCACGGTTTAAGCTCTTTATGTAAAAATAGTTATTTACATAGGGTGCGGGAAGTACGACAGAGGTGGGGGGACACCAGTCGCCCAGACACCATTCGCCGTCCTTGTCTCTTACTATAAGGTCATTTTCCGAATGACTTTCAAGATAGTCAAAATAGCGTTTTGCCTTGGGGTAGCAAGCCGTAAGAACATCGGTTTTACCATAGTGAAGATAATACTGATAGGGAACTTCGATTATTGCACAGCCCCAACCGCCGGGCCCTCCGCCCGAGTGGGTGTAGGGTGCGGTATACTGAACGTGACCTGTCAAAGTATCCTGACAGTCAAATATGTCGTAAATCCATTTTCTGTAAAAGTCTTTTGCGGAAAGCAAGGTCATTGCGGCGTGACAGCAAAGCTGACCGTCACCCGTGTAGCCGCGGCGCTCCAGGTGGGGGCAGTCCGACGGGATTCCGCCGTGCATATTGGTAAGCTGAGTGTTTATAAAAAGCTCATGGATTTTATTAAGCATTTCGTTGTCCGACTTAAATTCTCCGGTAACGGCAACATCCGAGTGAATAACCTCCACACACTTTAACTCCGCCTTTCCGTAAACGGCGAAATAGCGGAAGCCAAACCAGGTGAAAAGGGGATGGACAAGGCGCTTTTTGCCGTCGGAAATAACGGTAAATACCTGCCAGTGGGAAAAGCCTTCGTCAAGTGCACTGCCGGACAATTCCTCGGAAAAAATGCACTTTACAGCCTGCTTTTCGGGACAGGTAATTTCAATTACGGGATAGCCTGTTGTGTTTTTACCGCAGTCATACAAGGTATATTCTTCATTTTCCGCTATCTTTTCGGGGTGCAGAATTTCACAGACCTTGTCTTTGGGACAGCTTGTAAAATGATAGGTGGTATAAGGCGGCGTTACGGCCTTCGCCTTCGGGAAAGCTGAATCGTCAAAATTTGGCATAAAAGCATCTTCCGAGCTTAAGGAAAAGTCCTGATATTCCCTTCGTGGGAAAAAATAATTTTTTATAAAGCCGGGAAGAAGGATGTCTTCTTCGCTTGATAATGCTTCAAAGCTTCCGCCTTTATCCTCTCCGAAAATTCGCCATATAGCCTTGGGGGCACCGAAGCGCATATCGGAATCCTTAAAGTTTTCTATTGGATGGTTAAAGGTATACCAGCCTCCGCCAAAATGTATGGCGATTACGTTTTCGCCTTCGCATAGCATATCAGTAATGTCATATTCGGGGACATAAATTCTGTGTCCCGATAAAATTTCGCCTGACGGAAAGTTTTTTCGGGGCTCATAGTCCGTTGTAAGAGGCAAAAACAGTTCATCACCCACCCGGCGTCCGTTTATGTAGCAATGAAAAAAGCCAAGGCCTAAAACGCGTAAAGTAGCCTTTTTCACCTCTGAAACAGAAAATTTTCCGCGGAGTATGTAAAAAGCATCGGTATTATCATCGTTGCTTCCAAGCCACAGGGCGGAAGCGAAAACTTCATTTTGTTTCATAATAATTCTCCTTATACAATCTTTGTGCTCCAGGAGGAAACGTCCCATACCTCGTCCACGATATCCTGATAAAATTCCGCTTCGTGGCACACGAGTAAAACTGTTCCCTTAAATTCCTGTATAGCCTTGGCAAGCTCTTCCTTTGCCATAATGTCAAGGTGGTTGGTAGGCTCGTCCAATACTAAAATATTTGCAGGGCTCTGCATAATTTTACATAAGCGCACCTTGGCGTTTTCGCCACCCGACAACACCTTCATCTGACTTGTGATATGGTCGGTGGTAAGACCGCACTTTGCAAGGGCGGCTCTCGCCTCGGCGTTGGTAAGGGAGGGGAAGGTGTCCCAGAATTCGGCAAGGGCGGTTTTGTCGGAGGCAATTTCCTCCTGCTCAAAATAGCCCACGTTTATAAACTGGTCGTGCTGAATATCTCCTTCAATGGGAGGGATAAGCTTAAGCAATGTTTTTAAAAGTGTAGATTTCCCGAGACCGTTAACGCCTTTTATGGCGATTTTTTTGTTTCGCTCAATCTCAATGTCAATCTTTTTGGAAAGAGGAGAGTCATAGCCTATGACGAGATCCTTTGCGGAAATTACCACCTTGCCCGGTGTACGGTCGGTCTTAAAAGCAAAGGTGGGGCGAATCTTTTCGGGAGCAATGGTAATTTTCTCCATCTTGTCAAGCTCCCTCTGCCTTGAACGTGCCAAGGTTGCAGTTGCGGCGCGCGCCTTGTTTCTTGCCACAAAGTCCTCAAGGTCGGCAATTTTCTTCTGCTGTTTCTTAAATGCCTGCTCAACCTGCTGCTTCTTCAAGTCGTACATTCTTAAAAAGTCGTCATATGTGCCCTTGTATCTTGTCAAAACCGTGTTTTCAAGGTGATAGATTACGTTTGTAACCTTAGTAAGGAAGGGCATATCGTGGGACACTAATATAAATGCGTTTTCGTAGTTCTGCAAAAAGTCTGTAAGCCAATTTATATGATTTTCATCAAGGAAGTTTGTGGGCTCGTCCAAAATTAAAATCATGGGGTTTTCAAGAAGCACCTTGGCAAGCAACACCTTTGCTCGCTGACCGCCCGAAAGCTCTGTAACATCCTTGTCGAGGCCTATTTCCGACAAGCCGAGGCCGTTGGCGTATTCAACGATTTTTGTGTCAATGGTGTAATAGCCGGAGGAGTCCAGGATCTCCTGAATTGTGCCGACCTCCTCCATAAGATTTGCCATTTCCTCGTCGGATACGTTCGCCATTTTGTCGTACATGGCAATCATTTCAGCTTCCAGGTCGGAAAGGTGGGAAAAGGCACCCCTTAAAATGTCCATAATGGTTTTGCCCTTCTCCAAGGTGGAATACTGGTCTAAGTATCCGTAGGTTATGTGACGGCACCACTCAACCTTGCCTTCTTCTGGGGTAAGCTCGCCTGTTATTATTTTAAGAAAGGTGGACTTTCCTTCGCCGTTGGCGCCGATAAGTCCGATATGTTCGCCCTTAAGCAGGCGGAAGCTGGCATCCTCCAAAATCTGCCTTCCGCCAAAGCTGTGGCTTATGTTTTCTGCGTTTAATATACTCATAATTACTCCTTAGGCGCCCGTAGGCTTAAATGAATCAAATACTGCCTGTTCAAATCTGACCGCCGATTTATTGCCCGCTCCGCCGTCAAACTGGGAGTTTTTCATAAATACGGCGCATACTTCGTTTTCGGGATCAATCCAGAAGTGGGGGCCGTATGCACCCGACCATCCGAAAGTACCCACGGGAAGAATCTGGTAATCAGGATTTGTAATTACACGAACGCCAAGGCCCCAGCTATATACGTTTTGCGGCATAACATCACGGGGAACCAACGGCGTTTTCATAAGGCGTAAGGTTTCCTTTGAAACAAGGGCCTTTCCGTCTTCAGTCTCACCTTCTGCCAAAAGCATTTTTGCAAAGGCTGAATAGTCGTGCAGGGATGAGAAAAGTCCCGCCCCGCCAAGAGGATGTGTCCAGGGATAGTCCCCGAAAATGCATCCCGGGTAAGTTTTGCCGACAGCATTTTTCTCGTCAATTTTAACATGCATTGTAATTATACGGCTTTCCTGCTCCGATGTGGGGATAAAGGCGGTGTCAACCATTCCGAGAGGCTCAAAGATTTCCTTTTTGATAAAATCGGGATAGCTCATACCGGACACCGTTTCAATTATGACAGATGCAATGTTAAAGGCGGCAACTCCGGAATATGCAGCCCTGGTAAAGGGCTCAAAATCAAGTCCGTTTTTTAAAAAGCCATTGACGGAAGCCTTAAGCGATGCTTTCTCGTCCTCTGAAAGCGAAAGGGGTTTAAGGCTTACGATTCCGGATGTATGGGTAAGAAGGTGCTTTATGGTTACATCGCTTACAACTTCGCCAAGGTCTTCGCCTTCGGGGGTTATTACGTGGATTTTTGAAAGCTCTGGAACAAAATCCTTCGCCTTTGTGTCAAGGGAGACTAAGCCTTTGTCAATTAAAACCATCATTGCAAAGGCGGTTATGGGCTTTGTCATTGATGCAAGGCGGAAAATGGTACGGTCATCAACTTCCTGCTCTTTGTTTAATCCCGTGTAGCCGAAATGCTTTTTGTATGTAAGGTTTCCTTTTTGATATACAAAGAAGGATGAACCGAAAACATTGTTATTTTCAAGGTCATAGTATGCAATTTTCTCTATATTCTCTGAAAGAGCGTTAAAATCAAGTGATTTCATATAAACCCTCCCGCTGATTTTATAAACTTAAGTATATCATAATTAAATGAAAAAAACAACTGATAAAACAAAAAAAGCCATCCTGTGGATGGCTTTTTAATTGGTGCGCCGTGGAGAATTCGAATCCCCGACCTTTTGGTCCGTAGCCAAACGCTCTATCCAGCTGAGCTAACGGCGCATACAACATTATGATAATACTACAAAAGTGGGGAAAAGTCAAGAGTTATTTTTAAAATTTTAAAACTTTTCAGGAATTTAAAAATTTGACTACCAGTATATCCAATGCTCTCCATTCTGTGATAATGCCGTTTTTAACATCGCTTTCAGCTTCGGTGCAGTCTTTTATGCACTCTCTTAAAAAGTCGGGATTTACGCTTTTTGCTCGTTTGAACATTTTATCTGCCACAAACTTTCTCTGGGGAGGCAGATTCATGGCATCAACCATTTCGGGATAGCTTATATTTTCCCTTGAAAGCACATAAGCCCTGTAAAGGTCTGAAAAATATGATGCTAAAACCGACAAAATTCTTAATGCGGATTCGTTATTCTTTTTAAGGTCGGAAATAAGCTTTAATGCATAGTCACCGTTTTTTGAAAGCACAGCCTCGGAAATATCATAGATTTTTGAAAGAAGCGGCTGCTGAATGTTTTTATCAATATCGCTGCGGGTGATTTTTTCGCGCATACCGGTAAAAGCAATGAGCTTATCAAGCTCAAGGCGTATGTTGGTAAGATCGGGACCTGTCAAATCTAAAAGGTAATCAAGGTCAGATGGGGCAATATCTTTTTTCTCGCCGGACAGCTTTTTTAATATATGGCTCTTGAGGTCAGGTCGTTCAAGATAAGAAAATTCGCAAATAACCGCTTTTTTGGAAAGCTCCTTATACATCTGGCAACGCTTGTCCGGGGCATCTTCCGAAATGAGAACCGTCACATAATCGGGGATGTCCGATAAAAGCTTAAGGTAAATATCTTTGTCTGCACCTTTTGCTGAGAAAAGCGATGCATCCTTTATCTGCAAAAGTTTTCGCTCGCTCATAACGGGATACGCCTCAAAAAAGTCAGAAATCGCATCGGGCGTAATGGTTTCGCCGGTTAAAATAAGGTGATTGAACTCGGAAAAGTCTTCGTCCACGGCATCGGCTACAAGGCGGTCTGTCATATAGCTTTCGAGGAACACTTCTTCTCCGTAAAAATAATATAAAGAGGCAAGACCTTCTTTTATCTGCTTCTTTAATTCTTTGTAGTTCATTTTTTCACCTTCTTATATGGAATTATATTAAAATCATCGCCGCACTTTACGGTTATGTCACCGTTTAATTTTGTTGAGTATACATTATGGCTTGAAAGCCTTTCTGAAAAGTCATCTGAAAGAGCTCGTCCTGTGCTTACAATTACTGCCTTTGGTGTTGTTTGGCCCAAAAGTTCAGCGGTAGAGGAATCTTTATTTCCGTGGCGAGGGGCTTTTATTATGTCGCATTCTGACACCAGTTTGGAGAGGTCTCTTTCCTTGGCAACCGTGATGTTGCCGGGAATAAGAATGTCAGTATCGCTGTTGGTAACAAGGAAAGAACAGCGCCCGTTTCTTATAAGTAAAACGGATACTTTTATTTCTCCGAAGGTAAATGAATCCCCTTCGGAAAGTATTTTGACTTCGGTGCCTGAATTTTCTGCCAAACTGATTAATGATTCTGTTTCTTCAGTTTCAGGAAAATACAAAGTTTTAACGGGGAAAGTGGTGAAAAGTTCCGATACGTCCTCATCAAAGGGGTCTATTTCCGAAAGAAACAGAGCATCAAGACCGGAAAAGCCATGTTGTCGAAGAATGGTTTTGGCACCGCTTTCGATATAATTGTTTTCGGGAGACAGACATTCTATCATAACAGCGTGGTCCTTGTTGAAAACAAAGGTTCCGTCGCCATGTGCCGCATCGGTAAAATAAACTGTTTCTTCGCCACACAAATGCGTATAGTTTGCATTAAATACAATTGCGACTATAAGGAAAAGCAAAATGACTATTGACGTCTTTTTTGCCTTAAATATAAAGACGGTAAAAAGAAGAATGATAAACAGTATAAAAATTGAAATAAAAAGAATGCTGTTTTGAAAAACCGGATAAATGTTTGAAAGGGGCAGTCTTCCTGCTAAATCAGCAACAGCGAGACAAAGGCTCATTAAAACTTCGGTAAGCAGGGAAACCAATGTAAATGCCGGAGCAAAAAATGAAATGATAAGCGAAATATAGCCCGTTGCCATGATAAAAGGCACAAGGGGTAGCGCGATGAAGTTTGCAATAAGCGCCGTGAAAGGGAAGCGCCCGAAGGAAAAGCATAATGTGAGAGCTGTGAAAACCTGGGCAGATAGTGTCACGGCAAAAGCATCTTTAATAAATCCGCCCGGAATAAACGAAAGAGCTTCGCTTATGGGCTTTGCAAATATCAGTATACCAAAAACCGCAGAAAATGAAAGTATAAAGCTTAATGAAAATGCGGCAAATGGATTAGAGAGTGTGATTGCAAAAGCCGCAACAGCCAAGGCTGTTATGCCATCATAATGGGAAAGAGTGCTTTTTGCAACAAGGAACAGCGCCATCATTATTGCCGCTCGCACTGATGATGGCGAAACCCCGGTAAGAATCACAAATCCAAAAATAAAGGGGATTGATAAAAGGCTTAACCATCTTTTTCTTTTTGAAAATAAGCGTGACAATAAGAAAAACATTGCAGCAACAAGGGAAACATGGGTGCCTGAAACTGCAATTATATGTGAGATACTTCCCGTTGAAAGCTTATCCCTGAATTCCTCAGAGGAATAGGAAGTATCACCAAGAAGTATGGCGCGGGCAAACATCAATGCTTCTCCGGTCCAGAGGGTATCCGCCTTTTTTATAAGTGTAGAACGGAGAAGGGTTATGGCATCGGCAGGATTTAAGAACGATGCTGAATTTGATGTTACTTCAAGCTCCTCTGCAAAGGCCAAAAGGTAAATGCCGTCACTTTTTAAATAACCGGGGTAGTCAAATGCGAAAGGACGACTTTTTTCTGCCGGATAATAGCATTTGGAGCGGAAGGTTACATTATCCTTATATTTCAATATGGGCTCTGCCGTCATAAGCCTGATTTTTCCGTATTCCGTAAGGCAGATGGCGCTCTGACCGTAGTTTTCTGCCTCCGGGATGGATATTATGGTGCCTGAAATCAGCATTTCTTCTTTTGTGAGCGGTTCTGTTCTGGAGCGGTTTATCTTATCAGTATTTTTCACATACATTCCGCCTGTAAAAAACATTATTGTCGCCAGAACTAAAACTATGCCCCGCTTTTTAAGAAATATCAGCGAAATTAAAGAAAGCGGTAAAAGAAGCAAGGTAAGAAAAGGGGAGTATTGATATAAAAATACTCCCGCTATGAAAAAAGCAATTATTAATGTAAGTTTTCTGTTTAATATATTCATCTGTTCAACTCTTCCGTTACGGAAAGGGCTAATCCCGTTCCTTTGGCTACGCAGGCAACAGCATCTTCCGCAAGGGTAACGGAAAGGCCCGTCTCTCTCTGAAGAAGTTTGTCGGAGCCTGATATAAGGCTTCCGCCACCTGTTAGCATTATGCCTGAAACACTTATATCAGAAACCAGCTCAGGCGGTGTTTGCGCAAGGGTTTCGTGCACAGAGTCTATAATGTCCGAGAAGCACTCGGCAAGAGGTGAAAGAAGCTCCGAGCTTGTTACGTTTATGGTTTTGGGAAGTCCTGAAACTAAGCTTCTGCCCAGAACCTCCATGCTAAGCTCTTCGTCTCTCGGGAATACACAGCCGATATTGATTTTGATTTCCTCGGCTGTTCGCTCGCCGATAGCAATGCCGTATTTATCTCTTATGTATCGCACAATCGCCTCATCAAAGCTGTTTCCTGCAGTCTTTATTGATGTTGAAGAAACAATCCCTCCGTAGGATACAACTGCAGTATCGGTTGTTCCGCCACCGATATCAACGATAAGGGAGCCGATGGGGCGGGAAATATCAATTCCTGCGCCTATTGCTGCAGCCAAGGGCTCTTCTATAACCAAAGCCTGCCTTGCACCTGCGGCTTCCGCCGCTTCCACAACGGCACGCTTTTCAACTTCTGTCACGGAGCTTGGTACACAGATTACAACTCTGGGTTTGAAAATTCTGTTTTTGCAAACTCTTAAAAGGAAGTTACGAAGCATTTTTTCCGTGGTAAAATAGTCTGAGATAACCCCGTCTTTAAGGGGACGGATGGCAATTACCTCTCCGGGATTTTTGGATAGCATGGTTTGCGCCGCATCGCCTACGGCACGGATTTTTTTACTTCCCGCATCTATTGCAACCAAAGAGGGCTCTCGGAGTACAACGCCCTTGTCGGGAACATAAACTAAAACCGAGGTGGTTCCGAGGTCAATTCCTATTTCCTGAATCAAACCGGGCATAAAAACCCTCCTTTCTCGAAAGTTAAAAACTTATTTCTTTATGAGACTGAGTGCTGTCTTAACGGCATCTTCGGCTGTCATATCGGTATATTCTTTTTCTGCACGGAGCTTGTATTCAACGATGCCTTCAGAAGCCTTCTTACCAACTGTGATTCTTACGGGAATACCGATTAAATCCCAGTCCTTGAATTTAACGCCGGGACGCTCGTCTCTGTCGTCTATGATAACTTCAACGCCTGCATCCTCAAGCTCTTTTGTAATCTTTTCTGCAAGGCTGAGCTGAGTTTCATCCTTAACATTAACGGGAACTACAACTGCCTTGTAGGGAGCAACATCCATAGGCCAGATAATACCGGCATCGTCGTTGTTCTGTTCAATTATTGCGGCAACGCATCTGTTGATGCCTATGCCGTAGCAACCCATAATAACGGGGTTTTCTTCGCCCTTTTCGTCCACATAGTTAAGACCTAAGGCCTCGGAATACTTTGTGCCGAGCTTGAAGATGTGACCAACCTCGATGCCCTGAGCGGTTTTGATGGTCTTTCCGCAAACGGGGCAGATGTCGCCGTCTTCAATGTTTCTTATGTCATCAACAATTGCTGCAGTAAAGTCTCTTTCGGGATTTACGTTTTCGATGTGGCAGTCTGTTTCATTTGCACCAACGATGAAGTTACGCATCTTCATAACTTCGTTGTCGGCAACGATGTCAATTTTAAGTCCGACGGGGCCTGCAAAGCCAACCTTTGCGTTGGTAACTTCAACTACGTCGGCGGGATCTGCAAGAGCAACTTCGCCAACGCCTAATTTATTTGCAAGCTTAACCTCGTTTATTTCTCTGTCTCCGCGCACAAGTACGGCATAAAGCTTGCCTTCTGCATTGTAAATCATGGTCTTAACAAAGTCCTTTGCCTCTTTTCCGAAGAATGCGGCAACCTCCTCGATGGTCTTTGCATCGGGAGTAGCAACCTTGTTCATGGGAAGCATTTCGGAATTGTCTGCTTCGCCTGTTATGCAGACAGCCTTTTCGATGTTGGCAGAATAACGGCAGTCCTCGCAGTATGCGATTGTGTCTTCACCGACGTCGGAAATAACCATAAATTCCTGGCTTCCGGAACCACCCATTGCACCGGTATCTGCATCAACTATCATATAGTTTAAGCCCATACGGTCAAATGTCTTTCTGTAAGCGTCGTACATTGCCTTGTAGGACTCATCAAGTCCTTCTCTGGAAATGTCGAAGCTGTATGCATCTTTCATCAAGAACTCTCTTGTTCTCATAACGCCGAATCTGGGACGGCGTTCGTCACGGTACTTGGTCTGAATCTGATAGAGAGTGTAAGGATAATCCTTGTAGGAATGAACAGAGTCAATAACTGTCTGTGTAAAAATTTCCTCGTGAGTGGGGCCTAAGCAGAAATCACGGCTGTTACGGTCCTTAAGGCGGAACATATCATCGCCGAAACGGTCCCATCTGCCGGACTTCTGATAGCACTCAGCAGGAAGAAGAGCACTCATCAAAAGCTCCTGTGCGCCTGCTTTGTTCATTTCTTCTCTTATGATGCGCTCGGTGTTCTGAAGAACACGAAGGCCCAAGGGAAGATAGGAATATACACCTGCGGCAAGCTTGCTGATTAAGCCTGCACGCATCATTAAAACGTGGCTTGCGATTTCGGCTTCTGCCGGAGCCTCTCTTAAAGTAGGCATTAATAATTTTGATGCTTTCATAAAAAATCCCCTTTATATAAATTACATTATTTAACGAAAAAAACACGCCTGATACCCGTTTTCCGAAGAAAATGGCATACCAAGCGTATTATAGCAGAAAAAATCGTTTTTTGCAAGAGTAATTTCTTTCTTATTATATACAAAAATATCTCTAAGCTTTTTTGTTTTTCGGAGAAAGGTATTTATGCAATTATTTAAGTATATTTTCGCCGTCAAACAAAAATATTCCTTTACCGTAGCCATAGGTCTTTCCGGGGCCGATATATTCAATGAATTTCCTTTGCAGGCTTGTTTTTGCAGGTAAATTTTCTTTTTCTTTACCTGCATCTTTTCCAAATATTCTCCAGGCATCGTGGAAGACATCTGTTTCAAAGTGTCCGAAAACCTTGTAGTCGGCAATGAATCTTTTTAAATTTGAGCCTTCGCCGAAAAAGTCTTTATAGTGCGGGAAAAGCATCCACGACCAGTATTCCACGGGCAAAAGATTGCCGGAAAATTGCCCTTTCACAAACTCGTAAGCTCTTTTATAAGATTTCATGCACTCCTCGTAAATAAGGGGACCGGTGGAGGGAACGTGCCCCTTTATAATAAAGTCGCCCTCATTTACAATGTGACCTGCTATCTCTACAGCTTCACACGGATGATGAGTTATGTCAAACTGCATTCTGCCAAAGCCGAATCTTTGAAGCTTAAAGTAATTGCTGAACCAGTTGGGAGAAGAGATACCTATATCGTCATACAAATCAAGGTTTTCGTTTACTTTACATGAAATATCCTTCATTGTGTCAATATAAAGCTCATCGGAATATCCGTTATCCTTGTACTTTTCATACAAAGGTCCTGTGCAGGATAAAAAGAAAAGCAAATACTTTGCAAATTTAGGAACACCGCCCATAACAGACGCATCCATTTCCTCTATTGCGGTCTTTATATTCTTTTCGCCCTTCATAAAGCTGTCTGCAAGAATATCTGGCTCATCGCCTGCCAACGCTTTATATTTTTCGTATTGTCGCTTTAAGTCTTCTGTAAAGCCTATTTCGTCTAATATTCCCTTCTGAATCATACTTATCCTCCTTAAGCCTTATGGGATTTTGCTTATATTATACACCGGTTGATATACCGCTTGCCGTTGAAATGTTTTTATAGTTTATTAACCAGTCGGGAAGTCTTTCTTCCGAAAGCTCCTCAATGCTGTCGGTTTTTCCTTCAAGATAGTCTGTAACTCTTTTTATTGCCGTGTCAATTCCCATTATAGCACCACCGTAGCGAATGTCAAGAACTTCCCAGCCGATGGGCTTATATTCTGTATAGAAATAGTCTCTGTGGGCAAGGCGAAGTGCAGTCATATCATCGTAAAGCTCTTTTAATGTGCAAAGCAGAGAGGAAAGCTTTTCCTTGTCCTTTGCATCGTAAGCATCTTTAAGTTTAAGACCTATTTCTGCCTTGTTTTTAAGCACGTTTGCAACATTGTAATAAAACTTGAAAATGTGGGCATATTCGGGATATTTTTCGGAAGAATCCAAAAACTTATCTTTAAGGGCATTATAGTGAGCGTAAAAATTCTTCCCCTTAAGGTCGAAATCAAAAAGTCCCATTAAAACATTTTGCCACATAATCATTTTTGATATGGGCATAGGAGAATTTTTGCCTTCTGTATAGCCGGGGACGGAATCCAATGCATCGATATCTGAAAATGCATCCCAGGAAGCGTTTACGCTTGCACAGAAGTGAAGCTTTGCCATATCAAAATCGGGGGTGCTTTCAGAATACATATGCTCGGCGAAAAGCTGAAGCTGTGTAAGGACAGCGAAGGTGGAGCTTTCCCTGTGGTCATCGCCCCAGACCGTTGCTAAAAATTCTCTTATCCCTTTTTTCTTCAAGGCTTCCATAGCGGCGTCGGTTGTTGCTTTTCCGAAGTCAAAGTGATTTCCGAAGGTTCTTACATTTCTTGCACAGCCTGCAAAAATTATGTTGTCGGAAATTACGGAAAGCTTATCTATGTATTTTTCGTAGTGGACGGAATCTGTCTTATAATAGTCCCAGTAGCAAAGCGCCATACCGTCGGGAACGAAAGCTCTGTCTTCGTCCGTAAATGTCACCGCCTCGTCAAAATAGTCGTCGGTTTTTGACTTTGCACGGAAGAACATATCGCACCACATCATAGGCTTGTAGGAATACTTTCTGCATAGTGCCGAAACCTTTTTAAGATGCTCTGCCATAATTTCCGTGGCGGGAACATAACCCATTTTCTTTAAGTAGCCCCCTGTGCCAAGTCCCCACGCCTCATCCATACCGATATGGATACGGTCGCTCTTAAAGCACTCTCTTGTGGTTTGAAGCATTTTTTCAATTAAGGCATAGGTGGCATCCTCTGCCGGGGACATTATGTTTTCACGGTCGGCAATCGATTTATAAGGCTTTCTTTTAAGGGCTTCCGTCATATGGGCAAGAGCCTGGATGCAGGGAATAACCTCAATTCCGAAGGATGCGGCATAGCGGTCGATTTCCTTCAGCTCTGCTTTTTTATACCTCGGTCGCATATTGCCAAAGTATGGCTCGCCCTCGATTTCATAGCAGTCTTCCATATAAAGCATCATGGAATTAAAGCCCATGGAGGCTAAAATAACCGTCATTTTTTTAAGTGTGTCAAGATTCATTAAGGAGCTTGCCTGAGAGCCGTCAAACATAGGACAGCCCATATCAAATATAAGCTTTTCAGAGTAGGTGAAAACATCTTCGTCAAGATGGCATCTTACTATGGTAAGAGCACGGAAAAGGGTGAAAGGGCGGGGAAGACTAAGCTTTACGGCATTACCGCTTTTTTCAATTTTCAGGGTGTTGTCCTTGCTTTCCTCGATTTCCACAGAAAGGGAAAGATTTTCGATTTTGTGGAATTTTATGTATTCCGCAACGCCTTCTTTTAAGTCGGGGAATAAGTTTTTGAAAGTAATCATTTTATGCCTCCTTAACGCATCTGCTTAAAATCACGGGAAATAAAAGTTTCTTCAACAAAAAGGTCTTTATTTAAGATGATTATATCCGCATCCTTGCCCTTTTTTATGCTTCCTTTTTCTTTGTCAATTCCGACAGCCTTTGAAGGAGATAAGGCCAAAAGCCTGAGTGCATCGGAAAGTTCGAGTCCCGCATCAAAATGCGCCCAGCGAAGCATTCTGTCGCTTGTTGCAATGCTTCCTGCAAAAAAGCTTCTGTCGGGTAGCTTTGCAACGCCATTTTCGATTATGACACGGTTTTCGGGAAGACATTCGCCAAGATAGCTTTCGGAAGCATTAGTTCCTGCCGCCCTCATAGCATCCGAGGTTAAGTTGATTTTGTCAACACCCTTTATCTTCACAGCCATTTTAAGGGCTTCCTTCGGGAAATGACAGCCGTCTCCTATAAATTCAATTCGCATATCGTCTATGTAATACGCCGCTTCAACAATTCCTGCGTAAACCGTCTGATTGATTTTTCTCACCGTCGGCGTATTTGAATACATATGGGTGATGTGGCGTATGCCGAGAGTAAACCCCTTTTCAATATCGGAAAATGTGCCGTTGGAATGGCCCGATGAAAGGTAAATTCCGTTATCGGTAAACTTCTTTGCAAGATAATCAATTCCGGGAATTTCCGGTGCGACGGTGCATTTTTTAATAATGTCACCGCCCGCTTCTATCAAAGCATCAACCTCTGCCTTTTCGGGATTTCTTATAAAGGCGGGATTTTGTGCCCCCTTCATTTCCATAGAGATAAAGGGGCCCTCCAGGTGAAGACCGCCGAAATTTATGGTCTTTGAAGCAGAAACTTTGCGATAGGTTTCAAAAACCTTTAATAAAGACTCATAGCTTGCGGCAACGGTGGTGGGTAAAATCGTTGTGGTACCGCAATTTCTGTGGGTTTTTGCCACAGTTTCAAAGGCATCAGCCGTTTTATCCATAAAGTCGGCACCGCCACCGCCGTGGGCGTGGATTTCAACAAAGCCGGGCATAACGTAATTTCCCTTTGCATCAATAATCTTTGAGCCTTCGGGGATTGCACCAAGGTAGTCCGTATCGATAATTTTTCCGTCCTCGATAACGAGTATGCCGTCAGAAATGCCGTCCTCTTTGAAAACGGTTCCGTTTTTAATAAATGTCTTCATATCACTTGTTATAAATTCTTATTTCGGGAAGGGGAGTTTTAAGTGCATCGGGGCAGGCATAAACGGTAGCATCCTTATGAAGGCGGAAAAGTGAGCAGGGAACATATGGAGTAACTTCACCGTGAATAACTTTACGAAGAGCGCCTGCCAGCCAGTCACGGGGCATACACATAATAACCTTTTTCGCCATAAACATTTCCTTCATACCAACGGTTATGCACTTTTTGGGAATGGCGTCAAAGTTTCCGCCTGCATTCATATATGCGTTGATTGTTCTTGTTTCTCTTGATACGTTAAGGATTCTTGTGGGGCGGTTTAAAAATTCTTCGGCAGTAACAACCTCGCCTTCCTCCGGAGGCTCGTTAAATGCATAGTGTCCGTTTATTCCCACACCGCCGAAAACAAGGTCAAGCTTGCCTGCTTTTTCTATAAGCTCCATAACCTTGCCGGGATTTTTGGGATCGGGGAAATATCTGTTTTCGGGAAGAACGTTAAGCTCCTCATCAATCTTGGAATAGAAAATTCTGTCCATTCCGCCACGGAAGGATAAGGGGTCGGACTTGTCTAAATATTCGTCGTTATCATCAAGATACTCGTCCATATTTATAAATGTGCAGTTTTTAAGGCTTATGCGGTATTTGTTTACAAGGTAAACTATTCTCGCATAGGGACCAAGTGGACCGTAGGGAACAACCATTATTGTGGGCTCTCCCTTTTTGTTGTTTTCCTCTATAACGGAAAGAACATCCATGGCAACACGCCAGTAAAGGTCAACCTCTGTTTCACAACGCTCTAATTTGATAGTGCTTCCTTCGCCCAGCATTTCGGCGGGCATTTTATTATAATCTGTCATATTTGACACCTCCTTATTTTATTTTAACAGATTTATAAAAATATGTATATAGACAGCCTTGCTAAAAATTAGCACAAAACTGCTGTTGACATAAAGAAAGATGGTTGGTATAATTTCTTTAAGGAGGCGGTTTTATGGTACGTTCAAGCGAATATAAATCGGCTGAGCCTTTATGTGTAAACAGCTGTGACTGTCAGCATCTTTCGGGAAGGGATATAGGCTCGTTCAGGGAAAAGGGAAGAGTTGACTATCACATTCTTTTTATTACCGAGGGCTCACTCTTTGTAAAGGAAAATGGAATCGAGCAGGAAGTAACCAAAGGAAATATTGTTATATACCGCCCCTTTGAGGTGCAGAATTACTATGTTAAAGCAGAGATAAAAACAACCTCCTATTATGTGCATTTTTCGGGCACGGAGTGCGAAAAGCTTCTTTCGGGGTTTAAGCTTTCAAAAAGGGTTATTTATATCGGGGAAATCCCCCACGCGGAATCGCTTTTTAAGAAAATGATAGAAGAATATTATCTTAAAAGGCCATATTCAGTAGAGCTTTGCGCAGGCTATCTTTACACAATTCTTGCACTTTTTGCAAGAAGGAATGTGTGGGATTCGCATTATATAGCGGATGAAAGAATTGAAAAGGTGTTAAAGCATATGACGGCGGATTTCGGTATGGAAGTTGATATTTCGTTTTATGCCGATATGTGCAGCTTAAGCGTAAGCCGCTTTACCCATCTTTTTAAAAGATGCACAGGAAAAAGCCCTAAAAATTACATACTTGAAATGAGGATAAAGAGGGCATCTGAGCTACTTGAAAATACCGACCTTCCCATGCAGAAGGTGGGAGAGGAAACGGGCTTTACCGACCAGAACTATTTTTCAAGGATTTTCAAAAAATATAAGGGAGTATCTCCTTTTAATTACAGAAAAAGCTTTAACTAATTGAAAATGTGTGGTAAAATATATCTGATAACTTTAAAGGAGGTGGATTTATGGTAATACCGGAAAACATATTGTATGCTTTGTCAGCCCTTACGAAAAAGGGGTATGAAGCATATCTTGTGGGCGGCTGCGTCCGTGATATGATTATGGGAAAAACTCCGTCTGATTTTGACATTACCACAAATGCCCTTCCCGAAGAGATAATAAATTGCTTTCCCGATAAAAAATGTGTCCTTTCGGGGATGAAGCACGGAACGGTGGCTCCTATAATAAATGGCGAAGCAATAGAAATCACCACCTACCGCATTGACGGGGAGTATAAGGATTCCCGCCATCCGGAAGAAGTTTACTTTACAAAGAAAATAAAAGAGGATTTGTCCCGCCGTGACTTTACGGTAAACGCCATGGCGATGGACGAAAAATTCAATATAACCGATCCCTTTTCTGGCAAGGCGGACATTGAAAAAGGCATAATCCGCTGTGTCGGAGATGCGGAAAAGAGATTTACCGAGGACGCCCTTCGCATAATGCGTGCCTTAAGGTTTTCATCTGTCCTGGGGTTTTCAATTGAAGAGGAAACAAAAAAGGGGATATTAAAGCTTTTTCCTCTTCTTTCAAACATAGCAAGGGAAAGAATTTTTACGGAGCTTAAGAAGCTTCTTGCAGGGACTGATGCCCCTTGCATTTTAGCTGAATTCAAGGATGTATTTCTTTTTATAATGCCGTCTCTTTCAAAAGCAAAATATTATGACAACGTAAAGAGAATAAAAGGCTATGATACAGCCTTATCCTTTGCACTTTTGTTTGAAGGAATATCGGAAGATGATGCAAGGGATACTCTTAACTCATTAAAAACCGACAGACTCTTAAAGGATAATGTTTTAAGGCTTATGGAAGATAAAAATGCCGACATTACGGAGATTATCAAAATGAGATATTTCCTTAAAACAAGAAATTTTGAGGATGTATCAAGGCTTATATGCTTTAAAGAGGCTTTGGGACTTATGGGTGAAACCGAAGCAAAAGCTACCCTTGAGCTTTTGGAAAAAGCATCAAGTTCCTGTACGAAAATAAAGGAGCTTGCCGTTTCGGGAAGCGACCTTTTATCCCTTGGTATTTCGGGGAGAAAAACAGGCGAAATACTGGATGCGCTTTTGAATCTTGTAATAGAGGGAAAATGCGATAATGATAAAGAAATGCTTATAAATGAGGCAAAAATCCTTGTCAATAGGTATTAATTGCGGTTTATTCATAAAAAAATCCTTCGTTTTTTCGTCAAATTGTCCCTTGAAGAAAATGCCGATTTATGGTATTATATAAGGGCGATAAATTGAGCAAATGACATATTGGGATAGTGCCCGGAGGAATTTTATGTATAATATAGGGGATATGGTGCTTTACGGCGGCGAAGGCTTATGCAGGATAATCGGCATCGAGGACAAAAAGATTGCTGACAGAACTATAAAATACTATGCTCTCACACCGGCGGGAAACGAAAGCTCGGTTTTTTATGTACCAACAGAAGGTAAGGCTGCCGAAACAAAGCTCAGGAAAATTATATCGGGAAAAGAAATTAAAAAAATAATCCGCGATGCAGAACTTGCTTCCTGGGAAGAAAATGATCGTCAGAGGCGGGATGTTTACTCAAATGCCATTAACAGTGCAGACCGTGGGGCAATTGCTTCTCTTATCAAAGCCTGCGATAAGCACCGAAAAGAAATTTCAGAGCTTGGTAAAAAGCTTCACAAGGTGGATGAATATTTCCTTATTGAAGCAGAAAAGCTTTTATACGGCGAATTCAAAACCGTGTTTAAAATAGAAAAGGCAGAAATAATTCCCTTTGTTTTAGGAGAATTTGATCCTGAAGAAATATAATTAAGATGTGCGGATTTTACTTTCCGCACATTTTTGTTTCTTGACAGAAGCTTTATGCCGTGTTATATTAGCAAAGAAAGGATGATTTTTATGAAAAAAGTATTTTTATTAGCCCTTGCTGTTTTAATGGTGCTCTCCTTTGCAGGATGTACCGTTAGAACTGAAAAATATACCGATGAAAACGGGGAAGAAAAGGAATTTACCTATGTTACAAGGCCGACGGAGGATAAATTTTCGGGCTTTTCGGCAGCTCTTACAGAAAAGGGGATTGCCTTTACAGAAGAGGATAAGGCTGAAGGCATTATTGAAGGCGCAACAGCCGGCAAGAAGTACACGCTTGAGGGCGGAAGAGTGTTTGAGATTTTCCGCTATGATGTGAAGTCCGATGCTTATAAAGAAATGGCGAAAACCGGGAAAATGCATATGGAAATGTTTGACACATATATAAGTGTTGTAATTAACGATGAATACGCTCTCATCCCCGCAAACGACGCAGAAATAAAGGGAATTTTTCTCTCAATTGAATAAATGTAAGACCTGCGATTATTATCGCAGGTTCTTTATTTAAAATAAATTCACTTCTTTCTTATTGACTTTATGCTTTTGATAAGGTATATTATATAATGTAAAGTTGCCTCTTTACATAAGGGGGTATGTATATGGCTAAAGAGGTTTTTAACCGTGTGGAAAAGAAATATCTGCTGGATGCACGGAGTTTTGAATATGTGCTGAGCGGAATAAAAAATTATATGCACATGGATAAGTATAATATAGGCGGCGAATATTACACTTTATGTAGCCTTTACTATGATACTGATGATAAAAGATTTATAAGGCATTCTTTATCACAGCCTGTGTATAAAGAAAAGCTCAGGCTGCGCTCTTACGGTGTACCCGATGAGAACACGAAAGTGTATCTCGAAATGAAAAAGAAGTTCAAGGGAACGGTTAATAAACGGCGATCGGCATTTTATTATCACGAAGCTATGGACTTTCTGGAAAAAAGAGAAATGCCCGAGATTTTGCCTCATATGAACGGTCAGGTTATAAAGGAACTGTGCGAATTTCTTAAAGAGAACCCGGGGATAAAACCGTCCTGCCTTGTGGCATATGACCGCCTTGCATTTTTCTCAAACGAGGATAAAAATCTAAGAGTATCTTTTGATAAGGATATAAGAACGAGGAGCTACGATTTAAATCTTCTTAACGGCGATTACGGGGAGGCGCTGATTGAGCCTGATATGCGCCTTATGGAAATAAAGGCTGTAGGAGGATATCCTTTGTGGCTGGTTAAGATTTTATCCGACTGCGAAATAAGAAAAAGCAGGTTTTCCAAGTACGGAAAGGCGTATATGCGGGAAAAAGAGGCATTGCTCCAAATTGATAAAGAAGTATATGTATAAGAAAGGATGATATTTATGAAAAACACTACATTGAGATTTTTGGCATTGGCTATGGCGTTTTTGATGCTTTTCACAACAGTTTCTGTTTTTGCGGAAGATGCGAAAGACGAAACTGTAGTTGAAGAAGATGTAGATGCAGCAGGCGACGAAGCTACCGAGGAAGACAAGACACCTGAGGAAGACAAGACACCCGAGGAAGACAAGACGCCCGAGGAAGACAAGACACCCGAGGAAGACAAGACACCTGAAGAAGACAAGACACCTGAAGAAGACAAGACACCTGAAGAAGATAAGACACCTGAAGAAGATAAGACACCTGAGGAAGATAAGACACCCGAGGAAGACAAGACACCTGAGGAAGACAAGACACCCGAGGAAGACAAGACACCTGAAGAAGATAAGACACCCGAGGAAGATAAGACACCCGAGGAAGATAAAGATGATGACACCGCAGATACCATTACATATGAAGTTGAAGCTGGAAAAGATGTTGAGTTTTCCGCAGATGACTTTGAAGATGCATATAAGGATGTAACGGGAAAGACCTTTAAGGGACTTAAGATTCCCAAGCTTCCCTCAACAACCTACGGCATACTTTATTGGTATTATGGAAAGAGCGATCAGGAAAAGGTAGCGAAAAATGAAAAAATTAAGGTTGCCTATGTGGATGATATTTCTTTCTACGCAAAGAAAAAAGGAACGGTTACAATTGACTGTGTGCTTTACGGTGCAACAGGCGATCCCGAAATTGACGGAAAGATAAAGTTTGTAATCGGAGCTGAAAAAGAAGATCTTGATACAGTAAGCTACACTGTTTACAACGATGATGAGCTTTACTTTGACGGTGATGATTTCTACGAAGTATTCGAAGATGTGGACGAGGAACTTATATCACTTGAATTCAAGAGTCTTCCTTCCACAAGCTACGGCACACTTTATTATGACTATGACGGTGATGACGAGGAAAAGGTTGCCAAGGGTGACGAATTCTATTATGACGATGATCCAGACATTTCGGATATTGCTTTTATTCCCAAATCGGGAAAAACAGGGACAGTAAGTATCACATATAAGGGATATTATACCTCCAGTAAGTACATTGAGGGAAAGATATCCATTAAGATAAAAGATTCTGATGATGACGATGATGACGATGAAGATGATGACTATGACGTTGATAATGTAACATACACCGTTTATAATGACGATGAAGCATACTTTGACGGCGACGATTTCTACGAAGTATTCGAAGATGTGGATGAAGAGCTTTTAGGAATCGAATTCAAAACCGTTCCCACATCAAGCCAGGGTGCACTTTATTATGACTATGACGGCGACGATGAGGAAAAGGTAGCAAAGGGTGACGAGTTCTATTACGACGATGATCCGGATATCTCCGACATTACCTTTGTTCCTAAGTCAAGTTATTCAGGAACGGTGTCAATTACCTACAAAGGTTATTACTCCTCCAGTAAATACATTGAAGGAAAAATATCCATCAAGGTAAAGGATGCAGACGGAGACGACGATGAAGACGACGATGAAGACGACGATGATGGCATTAAAACCATTACTGTAAAAGCATCTCTTAACGAAGAAATCACTATGAATGCATCGAGTCTCAATACAGCATTTAAGAATGCAACAAAGAAAACTTTAAGCTATATTAAGTTTACCATTCCTTCATCAAGTGCAGGAAAGCTTTACTATGACTATGACGGCGACGATGAGGAGGAGGTATCAGCATCCGATAAGTATTACTATTCCGGAAGCAGCAATTCTCTTAAAAAGGTAAGCTTTGTTCCTAAAAAGGGCTATAGCGGAACCGTTACAATAAACTATAAAGCATATGCAAGCGGAAGCAGCACCGCTTATCCCGGAAGTATAAAAATAACTTACGGCGGCGCTTCGGGAAATTCCGGAAACAATGAAGCCACAGTTGAGTATAAGGGCGTGTCGGATGCAGGTGTCAGACTTGGCATTACCGAATTTAACAACGCCGCAATAAAGGCAACAGATGCTCCCTGCGAAAACATCAGATTAGGTGCTGTTGCAGGCGGTGCCGGTGCGATTTACTTAAATTACGGAAAGTCAAATCAGACTCTTGCTGCTGCAGGAGGTACATTCTGGGCAGATAAAATGCCTAATATCTCGGATCTTACATTTGTCCCTTCAAACGGATTCAAGGGAACTGCATCTGTCTCATATACAGGTGTAAGCACTGAGGGAGACAGTTTTACAGGCTACATAAAGATTCAGGTTATCGGAAAGCCTGTAGAAACCATTCCGCAGAAGAAATTTGCCGATGTGGCGGATTCTGAATGGTATAAGGATATTGTATATAAGGTTTGCGATGCAGAACTTATGAAGGGAACAAGCGATACAACCTTCAATCCTAAAGGAAATATGTCTGTTGCGGAAGCTATCACCATGGCATGCAGAATCCACAATCAGGCGAGAGGCGGAAAGGATTCTGATTTTGCCAAGACAGCAATATGGTATGAGCCTTATGTAAATTATGCTCTTGCAAACGGAATTATAAAGGAAGGCGACTTTGCCGATTATAACCGCAATGCAACAAGAGCGGAAATGGCGTACATCTTCTTCCATAGCGTAACATCCGATAAGCTTGTGGCAATTAATGTATGGACAGTTCCTGATGTTGACAGAAACGGTAAGTACGGCATTGAAATTTATGCACTTTACGATGCGGGTATTCTTGCCGGAGATGCCGGAACAGGTAATTTCCGTTCGGAAGACAGCATAATAAGAGCGGAGGCTGCAACCATCCTTGCAAGACTTGGCGGTCTTATCGACAGAGTTAAAAAATAAAAGAATTTTGCCGAAAAAGGTCTTTACAAAAAGTGGAATTAATGATATACTGTTTTTTGGAAAAAATATCTTTAATTCGATGCAGAGACATCGGCAAGAGACTTTTTGATTAGGCATTATAACACCTTGTCTGTTTTTGCGACGGACAAGGTGTTTTTTTGTAAAATTTTAGGAGGTCGGTAAAAATGAAAATGATTTATGGCGTAAAAGACAAGCCCGCTTTCGGTCAGATGATAGTTTTTGCTATTCAGCAGCTTCTGGCAATTATGGCGGCAACACTGGTTGTTCCGATTATTATCGGTAACGGAATGCAGCCCTCCGCGGCTCTCTTTGGTGCAGGTGTAGGTACACTTGTTTATGCACTCTTCACAAAGTTCAACAGCCCTGTATTCCTTGGAAGCTCCTTTGCATTCATCGGCTCAATGTTTGCTGCTTTTGCAGGCGGAGTATCAATGGCTCTCGGCTATCTCGGACTTATCATCGGTGCGATTTTTGCAGGTCTTGTATATGTAGTAATTGCAATTATCGTTAAGGTTGCCGGAGTTAAGTGGATCAGCAAGCTTATGCCTCCGGTTGTTATCGGCCCGACCGTTGCGCT
>JAZSAR010000263.1:0-3116 GCA_045601965.1 Clostridia bacterium | reverse complement strand
TAAAAACGGTGCAAAGCACCGTTTTTATTCGTTTACGACATTTAAGTGGAAATATACAATTTTTTTGTTTTTAGGTGTTGCAAAAAATATAATCGTGTAGTATACTTTCTTAGAACGAATATTTATCGGAGGACATCTATGGAAACTTTGGCATTTATACTTAGCATATCGGGACTTATAATGGGCGTTTCGGCATCACTCATAAAAGGAAAGAAAATGGGGCTTATCTTACTTTGCGTCCTGCTTTCAAATTTCCTTATGGCAACAAGCTATCTGGTGGGAGGCGGCGGAATCAACGGAGCAATTTCCTGCTATATCGGATGCCTTCAGGCGGGGATAAACTTTTTCTTTCAAAGAAAAAATAAGGAAATCCCCAAATGGTTAATCGGCATTTATGCCCTTATGTTTATCACGGCAAATCTCCTTGGCGAAATATCCTGGTTTTCCGCTCTTTCCATTGTAGCCTGCCTTACATTTATAGGTGGAATAGCACAGAAAAACGGAAAAAGCTACAGAACCTGGCACGCTGTTAATTCATCCTTGTGGTGTACCTATGATATTGTAACCAAATCCTACGAGCCGTTAGTCAGTCACTTGATTCTTCTGACATTTGACGTTGTGGGAATTCTTATTCACGACAGAAAACAAAAACATGCTTGACAAAAGGAAAAAATTATGTATAATAGGGTTAGAGAAACGTTTCTCTAACCCTATTCGCTTAAGGAGGGAATAAGATGAAAAAGCAGGTTTCTGTGAAAGACATAGCAAAGGAACTTAATATTTCTCTCTCCACTGTCCATAAGGCTATGACAGGAAAAGGCGGTATAAGCGAAGAGAGACGTAAAGAGGTATTGAAAACCGCAAAGAAGATGGGCTATCAGGTGAACAGCGTAGCGCAGACTCTTGCGAGAAAAAGCATAAATATAGGAATTATAATGCCTTCGCTCTGGCAGGACTATTTCGCAGCGATGAAAGATGGCATGATAGAGGAAGCGGAAAAGCTTAAAACCTTTAAGGTGAGCGCTTCGTTTTATTATCTTTCTTCCGATATTACGGAAAAAGAAGCTGAAAAAGCATTGAAATGGATTAAAGACGGAAAAATTGATGCAATAATTTACTGCCCTTCTATTTATTCTATGCATGAAGCTTTTGCGACGGCAATCAAAAAATCGAAAATTCCGGTATTTATTGCAGGCGACAGCTTTGATGAAATAGAAAGCGTTTGCGAAATAATGCCTGACAGCATACTTTCCGGAAAAATTGCGGCAGACTTTCTTAAGTGTATAAAAGGGAACGATATAAAAGCGGCGGTATTTACAGGCTCTCTTTCCGTGAAATCCCATAGGGAAAAGGTTATGTCCTTTTCGGAGCGTATTAAGAGCTTTGGCGGAGAAATTTCTTTTCTTAATGAGACATTGGATGACGGGGAAAAGACCTATGAAATGGCAAAATGCCTTTCAGATTCTCAGGTAAATGCGGTTTATGTTACAACGGCAACCTTTGAGCCTGTGTGCAGATATATTGAAGAAAACTTAAAAGATAAGGATATTGCTCTTATTGCAACAGACGTCCCTGAAGGAATCTTACGTTATATGCAAAAGGGCATTGTTAAGGGAACGATTTATCAGAATCAGGAAAAAGTGGGTAAAAGTGCGGTGATGACGGCATACGAATATCTGGTGCAGAAAAGCAGCTATGGCAACGAGAACTTTAAATCGCCTGATAAAATTTCTGTAAGGCCGTGTATTTACTTGCTTTCCGATGTGGAATGATTGGTTATACATCCTGCTTCCCGAATTTACGGGAAGCAGGAAAAACAATATTTTTTTAACGATAGGAGAAACGTTTCTCTTAATGAAAGGAAGGATTAAATGAGACTTGAAAACAAAATTGCAGTAATTACCGGAGGGGCTTCGGGCATAGGGGAAGCCGGCACGAGAATCTTTGCAAAAGAGGGGGCAGACGTAATTATACTTGACGTAAATGAAGAGGCGGGAAACGCCCTTTCAAATGAGCTTTCCGCAAAAGGACATAAGGTGTGGTTTATAAAAACCGACATATCAAAGGAAGAGGACGTAAAAAGTGCATTCGGAAAAATAGAGGAAAAATACGGAAGTATTGATGCACTTTACAACAACGCGTCGGTATTTCTCGGCGGAAGGGATTCCGGCATTGCGGAGCTTGAAACGGACATCTGGAAAAAGGTGCTTTCCATAAACTTAGACGGTACATATTACTGCTCCAAATATGCTATTCCCCTTATGAAGGAAAAGGGAGGTGCCATAATAAATACGGCGTCAAGTGCAGGAGTTTCCGGAATCCCGGGTTGTGCCGCATATACGGCAACCAAGGGCGCAACAGTTACACTTACACGTTCAATGGCGGTTGATTACGGAAAATATAACATCCGTACAAACTGCATAGCACCTGCGGCGATTGAAACGGAAATGGTAAAAGAGAGTAACCTTAACGACCCGGCTTTTGATAACGAATTTTTCTTAAAGCAGATTACACCTTTAAGAAGATGGGGAAAGCCCTCCGATGTGGCAAATCTTGCATGCTTTTTGGCATCGGATGAGGGCGCTTACTTGAACGGTACCGTAATCCCCTGTGATGGCGGAATTACCATAAACGGAAATGTAAATAAAGAAGTATAAAGAAAGGAATGGAAAAAATGGAAAATTGCAGAAAAATTGCAAAGCAGATAAGAATCGATTCCCTTAAGATGACCAATAAGGCAAGAAGCGGTCATATGGGAAGTATGCTATCGATGGCTGAAATGATAGCGGTTCTTTATGAGAAAATTCTTAATGTGGACCCCAAAAATCCCAAAATGGAAGACAGAGACAGATTTGTATTAAGTAAAGGGCATGCGGCAGCTGCCGTATACTCGGTTCTTGCGCAGAAGGGGTTTATTCCAAAAGAGTGGCTGGGACTTTACTATTGCGACGACGGTAAGCTTATGGGACATATAAGCCATAAGGTACCGGGAGTTGAGTTTTCGACAGGCTCACTTGGTCACGGACTTCCTGTTGCTGTAGGTATGGCAATCGCGGCAAGATATGCCAAAAGTAAGAGAAGGGTATTTTGTATGTCCAGCGACGGAGATATGAACG
>JAZSAR010000262.1:0-3502 GCA_045601965.1 Clostridia bacterium | reverse complement strand
TGGCGTGACGCAGGAAGAAATGGACGAATACGACCGGAAAATGGCGGAGATCGAATAAAAAGTGCCTGCATCCATTTGGATGCAGGCATTTCTTATTTCATCAGATCTCTCAGGAAGTTGGCTGCCAGCGCGATATCGGCTGCGGGGTCGGCGCCGACCTCGCGTTCGATGGTCAGATAGCCGTTAAAGCCGATATCTTTCAGCGCCGCCAGATAGGCGCCAAAATCCACCTTGCCTTCGCCGAGGGGGGTCTCAAGGAAGTAATCCGAAAGACGCAGATCTTCGATGCCGCCGTCCGCAAAGAAATCATAGATAACCTGCGGATCGGTCTTTTGGATCATGATGCCGTCTTTGGCGTGGGTGTGCACGATATAATCCTTTAAGTTGTGAACCGCTGTTACGGGATTATCGCCGGTTACCATTACAAGGTTAGCCGGGTCTAAGTTTACAGCAACACCCTTTGATCCGAGTGAATCAAGAAATTCCTTTAATACGGCGCTTGTTTCGGGGCCGGTCTCTATTGCAAAATGAGCATCTAAGCTGTCTGCAAACTCTGCAAGAGTATGGCAAGCCTCCTGCATAATTTTATATCTTTCGTGATTTTTATCTGAAGGAACAACACCAATGTGGGTTGTAACGATATCTGTCTCCAGCTCCTTTGCGAGGTAAAGGATTTTCTTGGACTGTTCAATTAATTCGGGATTAAGCTCTGCGTTACCGAATCCTCTTCCAAGATCTCCGCAAAGCGCAGAGAAGCAAAGACCGTTATCCTTTACGAAGTTAAGAAGTTCTTTTGCCTTATCGCCTTTTAAATTTTCGGGAGAGTTTTCTCCGTGAGTTGCATACATCTGAAGGCCGTTTGCACCGATTGCAGCAGCTCTCTTTATAGCATCTTTTGTAGGAAGGCGGAAAGATTCAACCATTACGCCGATGGGAAATTTATACATTTTTACATCTCCTTTTATTTTTCTTCAGTTTATACCAAATACATCTTTTTGTAAATAAACTATCTTGCTTAAAAATATAAAAATATTGCTATTTAGTAAAGGGCGGGCACTGCCCGCCCCCTTCATTTTATTTATATTCTACAAGCTCAACCTTACCCGACATACCTGTGGGCTCCATTACCATATATCTTGAGAATTTATCTCTTTCTCGGAAGCCCATATGAGTTGTTACAATCATTTCAAGCTCGTTTTCTCCGGCTTTTACAAAGTCTGTGATATCAAACTTGTAAGGAGGAACTATTCTGCCCAAAGCCTTCTTTCCGTTTACAGTCACATTAACTGTCTCACCGGCATTTTCGATTTCAAGGTAAAGCTTTTTATATCCGTTTGCTTCAACATTAACTTTGGTTTCGTATTTAATGTGTCCTGCAAAGCGGTCCATTCCGGGAAGTGCATTTATATTGCAGAGCGCAAAGTCCTTTTTAAAGGGCGTGAATGTATAATCTTCACTTCCTTCTGCCAATGATACATCATAGCATTCTGGTATAAGAGTTCTCTTTGCCTCCGTAAGCTCTTCATATGAAGGAATGTCGGCATCCACATCACCAAGGATTATAAATACTGAATTGTAGGGATCGAGATTAAGCTTGATTCCGTCATTTGTCACTTTCTTCACAGCCACATTGTTCATCGCGTCATATTCAATATATGTTCCGCCTTTGAAGCCTTCGGGATAAACAACTGTTTCGCAGGATTTTAAGATATCTTCGTTAACAAACATATAAATTTCGTTGCTGCCGTTCAAATAACGATAATATCTTAAATTCTGATGGGGTTTTGAAAGCGAAATATCATAAAGACCTTCACTTCTTAAATATGAAACTAATTTTTCAGGTGCTACCTCAATAAGGTTTTCGCCATTTAAGAAAGATACACTCTCCCCTTCACAGCTTTTATCGGTATAACCGCCCGCGAAAATTACCTTGACACCTGCTTCGGCAAGCTCTGAAAAGCGTCTTAATGCTTTTATGGGCAGATATTCGCTGTTGGGAACAACAATACAGGGATATTTCTCATTACAAAGAACAATACTTCCGTCTTCCAGAGTTGCTTTAAGAAGGTAATCGAAAGGAATTATATCAAAGTCAATCTGGTTATCGGTAAGAATCTTAGCATATTTCTTTTCATGGCCGTTTCTTCCGCCGGACCATTCGCCTTCTGCTCTGTAATAAAGAGCTACCTTGCACTTATGGTCGCCGTCTGTAAGAAGAGTGCTTACACGGTTGGAATACTCCATTAAAGACTTAAAGTCCTTGAACTGCGAATATGTTCCGCCTTCATAAAAATGAGGAGGACAATCGTAATCCGGGCTGATTCCTGAAAAAGCATGAGGAACGAAATAATTAATTCCGCGGACAAGCATATGGTCTGACAACCACTTCATCATTTTAAGGCCTTCTGCCCATCCGAATGCACCGTACATTTCGCACATTGCTCTTCCCTTTTTAACATCCTTCTGGATGTGGCTGTGGCTGGATGCAAGCTTGGCAAGCTCATAGTGGAAAAATTCATGGTCTGCATACTGAATACCGTGGCAGATTGTTGCTTTACAATCCTGGAATCCGGGAAGAATTTCATTTAATACTACATCAATACCGCCCATATCCTGTCCGTCCATGGAACGGAAGAAGTGAGCACCTGATGCGAATTTCGTATCACGGCTGTTATCTTCGATAACGTGACCGATATATTCAACGCCGTGTGCCCTCGACCAGTCGCCAAGCTTCTGGCAGAAGCTTTCAGCATAAAGAGTGGATACTATATCCATATAAGCAACTCTGAATTCGGGGGAAACACCCTCTACATTATAAAGAAGAGAAGGAAGCTTGCAGAGTGCATCGTCACCGAATCTTTCAATAAGTCTTTCGAACACAAGATGATTACAGGGAAGCGCGCCGTTAAAACTTGTTTCACCCTCTGTCGGCAATGTGCAACGCGCAATATAAGGTTCGTCTGAGAAAAAGCCCTTAAAAATATTTCCGAAATACTTTGAAAAATGCTCATACATCGGCTCATAAACCGCGTTAACCAATATATCACAAGCTTCGGGGTTTAATGTATCGATATGTCTTTCTTCAGGCACAGGATATGTAAATATCGTAAATACAGACCAGATTCCTTCGGGAAGATCCATATTTTTTATAAGTCCGTCTTCATACTTATCTGTAAGATCAATGAATTCTGCCGAATATTCAAATTCTATACTGTTTCTTTTGTATGCAACTATTTTTACAATATCGGGATTTTCGGGAAGTTTGGTATCAATAATGAGGTTAGCATTCTTGATGGGGCCTACCACATCGGTGTGAAGTTCGCTAAATCTTCTTTTTACAAGATGGGCATTTTCGGGAGCGGATGCCTGATCCACAGCAAATCCTGTCGGGAAATGTTTGTCGTCAAGAAGCCATACTTCCATACCTAATTTTTCGCACTCATCGAAGATAAGCTGCATATCGCTCCACCAGTCATCCTTACCGAATTCTTCGTGAGTTCTG
>JAZSAR010000261.1:0-10412 GCA_045601965.1 Clostridia bacterium | reverse complement strand
TGGAACCTGCCCCACGGTAACATCTGCTTTTACTGCATCATTTTACGGCAGAAAACATTTTGCAACAAATTACAGCATAAATAATTTTAATTTAATTTTTGCATCATTTATTGCAAATGCAAGTAACAGCCTGCTTAATGCAACAGGCTCATATTTTGCACCGTTTTTAATGCTTTTAATCCTTTCCGTTATTTCGCTTATTCTTAATTTAAGTATTAAAAAAGCGTAATGATTTTCCCACCTTTTTCCTTACATAAAAATTCCTTGTCTGCACAAAATAAAGGCATACCAAAACTAAAAGGAGCATTTATCATATATGAAAGCAACAGGAATTGTAAGAAGAATTGATGACCTCGGAAGAGTTGTCATCCCTAAAGAAATAAGAAGAACCTTAAAAATCCGCGAAGGCGATCCGCTTGAAATTTATACCAATGCATCGGGCGAAGTTATTTTCAAAAAATACTCCCCTATCGGCGAGCTTTCGGAGTTTGCATCAACTTATGCAGAAACCTTGGCAAAAACCTCAGGCCGTCCGGTATGTATAACAGACAAGGACAACGTAATTGCCGTTTACGGCATACCCAAAAAGGAGCTTGCCGAAAAAAAGGTGAGTCCCGAGCTTGAGCAGCTAATCACCGAGCGCACCAGTTTTGTAATGAAGCCCGGTCAAATGAAACGATGCGAAATTGCGGACGGAATCGACAAATATCTTGCAGGTGTAGTTATGCCCATAATATCCGAAGGCGATCCCGTCGGCTCAGTTGTCCTTCTTGATGACGGAAATTCCGCCATCCGCGAAATTGACGAAAAGCTTGCTGAATCTGCCGCAGGTTTTTTAGGAAAACACATGGAAATATAAATGTATGCCGCCAAAGGCGGCATACATTTTTTGTTTTAAGAGCCTTCATTTTCAAGTATATGAATGATGAATTGCGCCCATACTATTAATGCTCATCCGAGCAATAAAAAAGGATGGTGCCGCACCTTGAATTATTATTCACTTTTAAACACGCCTGTCATCCAATATCCTTCGGGACGAAAAATAGGGACGGTTTCCGATATATTTCTAAAGGAAAATTCCACCGAAATTTTCGGCATTGTTGCCACAAACAGAAGCCTTATTTATCAGAACCGCCTTTATGTTCCCGGGGACATTATCCACGTAGGAACCTACGAGGTTTCCGTTATTGGTCCGGGACTGAAATTTATTAAATCCCCCCGTGAGAAATATTTAAGCTTCCGCCACCTTATAGGACTTAAAACGGTACCCGAGGGCAGCACTACATCCTTAGGTACAGTTAAGGACGGATTTTTCGATATGGAGGCAGGCAGCCTTACCCGGCTTTTAATAGGCAAAAGTATAGCAGATGATATAATAAACGGAAGAAAGCTTTTAAGCGCCGATTCCTTAAAAGAAGAAGACGGCTTACTGAAAGCAGGAAATCCTGCTTTGATGCCCCGCGGCAAGGGCCTCAAAGCACTTGGCATAAGGAGCAGTTATGACAAAAATAATTAACTTTTCCATGGGGCTTCTATCGGGAGCACTTATTGGCATGGCTGTAGGCGCTATCGCAGAGCCCATAGACGGAAAACACAAAAAATGCATCCGAAAAAAAGGAAACAAGTTATGCCGCTCCATTGAGCATACTTTAGATTCCTTTGCGGATATGTTTTAAGCTTAAAAAGGCAGGTAAAGCCTGCCTACATAAGGGGGATTTCAATGATTAAGAAAAACTTCATCCTGCCTGCACTTATCATAACAGCCACCCTGATTATCTTATGGGGCGAAAAAATCATGGAGCTTTTATCTCCTATTTTAGCCGCTCTTATATTAACCTATATAGCCCAGCCCTTTGTGAAGTTTTTCTCCCGCCGGATTCCGGAAATTTTAGCCGCAGTTTTATTTTATGTTCTGACGCTGGGGCTTTGTGTTTTACTTGTGGCATTCATCATGCCTACCTTTCTTTCTGCCCTTCAGAGCTTTATCGACTTCCTCCCGGAACTCGGAAGAAAGCTTTCCGAAAAAATCCCTTTGGGCGAAATCCCAGTTTCTTCCCTGACTTCCTATCTTACCGGAAAGGCGGACTCAGTTGCCTCGTTCCTTAAAGAAACCTTTTCTTTTCTGATATCAGCAACCTTTTCTGTTGTACTTTCCTGCTTCTTTCTTATGGATACATCCTCTTTCAGAAAAGGAATTTCCGCCCTATTGCCCGACAGAATAACAGAAAAGTTCATCCCCGCCATAAGAGAAATTGACGGGATTTTCAAAGGCTTTTTCCGCGGGCAGGTAGTAGTCTCCCTTTTTCTCTCTGCCCTTACCTTTATTCTTCTTCTCATTTTACGTGTAAAGCACGCCCTCGTGCTTTCTCTCATTTACGGTATTTTTTGTTTTATTCCGACTGTCGGCCCGTTTTTAGGCGGAATTCCGATAGTTATTATCTCCTATCTTTCTTCACCGCTTACCGCTCTTTTAGCCTTTTTCGCAATACTTTTAACGCAATTTATAGAAAACACTTTCTTATCACCGAAAATAAAAGCCGACAGCGTGGATATATCCCCCGCTTCGGCTTTCATAGCTGTATATTTAGGCGCCGGTCTTTTCGGTTTTTCCGGCGTATTGTTCGGAATTCCTGTTTTAGCTTCTATAAAAATTATTCTGCGCCGTCTTCTTTCAGCAATCTCTTAATCATGTCCTTTTTGGCAAGAAGCTCGTATTTATCTTCCATAGGCTCCAGGATGCAGGTACCGTATTTCCTTATCATGGCGCGGCGGATTAAATCATCGCAAAGCGCAGGATTTTTGGAAAGCAGCGGCCCGTGCATATATGTACCTATCGCGTTTTTATATATGCAGCCTTCGGTTTTATCCTTGCCGTTGTTTCCTTTTCCGTATAAAACCTCACCAAGACTTTCTCCTCCGTGAAGATAGGTTGCCCCGGAATGATTTTCAAACCCGACCAAAGTTTCAAGGCTATTTTTAACCAAAATATTTCCCGTAAACCTGCCATCTGTGCTATCGGTATATATAGGAAGAACAGATGCACCTTTTACCTTTTTTCCGGAAGCATCGGAAAAATATTCTCCCATAAGCTGATAGCCTCCGCAGACAAATAGCCCTGCTCCCCCGTCCTCTATATAGCTTTTCAAAAACTCCGTCCTGTTTTTTATAATATCCTCCGCTGCCAGAAGCTGTTCATACTCCTGACCACCGCCGAGAAACAGAATATCTGTGTTTTTCAGCGCATCCCCAACCGTGATTTTTTTCACGGTAACATCGATGCCTCTTTTTTCGGCACGCATTTTTATTATTTTTACATTTCCGTCATCGCCGTAGGTATTTAAAAGATCATGATAAAGATGTACTATTTCAAGTTCCATAAGCTACCGCCTTTTACTTCCACAATTCTTTTGCATAGCCTTTTGCAAAAAGTGCTTTACGCAAATTCATCATTCCCGAGTATGTGCAGAGTGCAAACACCCTGTCATTAAGCCCTTTTACGGTTTCTATAATTTCGTCATCCGTTTCGCAGATAATAAAGCTGTCCTCTGAAAAACCTGCAACCTTTAACCTGATTGCCATATCAAACCGTCTTTTCCCGCTTATTATAACCTTGTCGTAATTCATTGAAAGCAGTCTTTCAAAATGGGCATCCCACACCCAGGAAACGTCTGTCCCGTCACCCCAGTTGTCGTTAAGTACCACCAAAAGATTGCACTTTTCCCTGCAGAGTGCCACAGTATCAATACAAAGATCACAGCCGGTGGGATTTTTTATAAGGGACATTCTTATATTGTTCTTTCCCACGTTAATAATCTCGTCCCGTCCGAAACAGCTTTGCTGTTTCTCAATTCCTGCTTTTATCATAATATCAGGAACCCCCGCAAGCTTTGTTACGGCGAAAGATGCCAGGGCATTATAGATATTATAGATGCCCGCAACAGACAACTTTATATTAACATTTCCGATTGTAACTTCCGAACTTTCCGAAGTAAGATTATCTATGGAATTTACCATGAATTCGCATTTCGGACGTTTAAATCCGCATTTCGGACAATAGTAATCCCCTAAATTTTTAACAGTTATGTGCTTATAGGAAAATCTTTCTCCGCACTCCGGGCAGAAAGCAGGCTCCAAATCTTCGCCCATCTTGCCGTTACCCTCAGAAAATCCGAAATAGCAGATGGGATTTTGCACATCAATTTTTGAAAACAGCGGTAAGTCCCCGTTTACAACCAGCTTAGTTTTAGGCGAAAGAGCTATTGCATCCTTTATTTTTCCCCATGTATTTGAAACTTCGCCGAAGCGGTCAAGCTGGTCACGGAAAACATTGGTTATAACCATATATTCGGGCTTTATGTAGCGGTTTACAATCCTCGTATACGCCTCATCACATTCAATAACCGCCCACTGTCCTTTTTTATAATTATTCATAAAACAGGTTACTATTCCGTCAATCATATTTGCGCCGGATGTATTACTTATTACTTTATATCCCGCATTTTCTAGAATACCTGTTATAATTGCACTTGTTGTGGTTTTCCCGTTGGTGCCGGTTACCATGATTATGCGATAGCCTTTTGCAGCCTCCCTCAAAATTCCGGGACGGATTTTAAGAGCAATTTTTCCGGGAAGTGAGCTTCCTCCGCCAAGTGCTTTAAGTATAACTAAAATCACCTTGCATATATATATGACTAATTTATCTATTTCAATCACATCCTGCCTTGTAGCTTATTATAATATTATAATACACATTCTTTTCTTTATCAAGATTTTTTTATTGATATATTTGTACTTTTATGTTAAAATATACTATATTTACGAAAAAGGACTGAACCTATGGATTTTCTTTTATGTGTGGCCGGAGGGGCTGTTTCCGGCCTTGCTTTCGTTTACGAAAATTTATACTTTTTGCTGTTTTTTGCTCCGTCCTTATACTTTTATTCTCTTCGCAATTACAAAAATCCCTTTCTTAAGGGATTTTTATTCGGAACAGTTTTTTATATGTTCAATTCCGTGTTCCTTTCAAGTCTGGACATCGCTCATCTTACTGACAGCTTATTTCTCAGGAAGCTTCTGCCCTTTATTGCATATCTGATTGTATGCCTGGCAGAGGGTGTATTCTCCGGACTTTTTGCCGCAATATATGCAAAGATTAAAAAAGTAACCGGGAAAAATTATCAGCCTTTGATTTTTTCATCTCTCTATATTATCTACGAATATCTTACCGGGCTTTCTTTTTCTTCCCTTGGTTTCCCTTTCGGAAGAATATCCGTGCCGTTTGCGAAAGTCCCTCATTTAATTCAGACAGCATCGCTTTTCGGAATGCTTTTTATATCTTTCATTATAATATATTTAAGTTCATCCCTTGCCATGTGTTTTATTGAAAAAAAGGGGAAATTCCTGGTCTACCCTTTGGTTTTAACAGTATTAAATACAACTTTTTCATTTTATCTCTACCGCCTTCCCGAAAAAGGGGAAGAAATAACCGTAAAATGTGTTCAAAACGGTTACGGTGGCTTTGAAAAATGGAGCACACCGCCTGTTACTATAATAAAAAACTCCCTTTCAGAATTTAACGGGGCAGATATCATTCTTTTTGCAGAAAGCGCAATTCCTTTATACCTCAACAGAACAGGATATATGGAAAAATTGTCATCTGCCGCAAATGAAAACGGCGTAACCGTAATTACCGGTGCCATGCACATAGCAGAGGACGGAAAGAAGTATACTTCCCTTTACCATTTTCCTTATAAAGAAGGGGAGATATATCACAAGCGTCACCCTGTACCCTTCGGAGAATATTACCCAATCCTTGATATTTTTTCCGAGGATTTAAGGGAAAACAGCCTTTCAAAAGGCTCATCGCCATCCCTTTTAAGCGACTATAAAATAGGTCCCATAATATGCTTTGACTCGATGTTTCCTTCCTTTTCCAGAGAAGATGTAAAGGAAGGAGCCCGTCTTTTATGTGTGTCCACCAACGACTCCTGGTTTTTACGGGGAAATTCATCCCTTCTTCATCTCTATCACAGCGTATACCGTGCCATTGAAAATGGTCGCTATGTTGCAAGAAGCGCCTGCACCGGAATATCGGCGATTATAGATTCCAAAGGAAATATATTAAAGAAAGTTCCCTTTAACAAAACAGGCGCTGTTACAGATACTGTGCTCTTGACCGATGAGCTTACCCCCTACACAATATGGGGTGATGCGCCGATTTTAATTTATGCAATTTCAGTTATAGTCTTTGCGCTGTTACGCGAAAAAAGGAGGAATAAAAATGTCTGATACAAAAAGCGTTTTCAAAATAATATCCTTAGACATTACGGATTCCACCAACAACGAAGCAAAGCGCATTATAAAAGACGGAAAAAAAGAGCCGTTCTTAGTTATTGCAAAAGAGCAAACTGCCGGCAGAGGAAGACAAGGCAAAAACTTCTTTTCTCCAAAAGATACAGGGCTCTATATGACCGTTTGCTTTCCGATAGAAAAAAGCGTGCAGGATTTTCTTTACATGACATCAGCCGCCGCCGTTTCAGTTGTAAAGGAGATTTTATGGCTCACGGGCATCGCTTGCAGAATAAAATGGGTAAACGATATTTATAAAGACGGGAAAAAAATCTGCGGTATACTGACCGAATCCGTTTTGGGCGAAAATCCTTTCATAATAGTCGGCATAGGCATAAACTTGACAACTGCAGATTTTCCTTCCGATATAAAAAATATTGCATCAAGCCTTGAAAAGGACATTTCCCCCGCCTTACTTGCAGAAGGAATTGCTCAAAGACTTAAAAATTATTTTGACGAAGGCACTTCATCCTTTATGGATGATTACAGAAAATTCAGCCTGGTGCCGGGCGAAGATATAACCTACATAAAAAACGGCGAAACATATGAAGGCAGAGCCGTAAAAATTTTAGATTCAGGCGCACTATTGGTAAAAAAAGCTAACGGCGAAGAAGAAATCCTCGATTCGGGAGAAATATCATTAAGATTAAAATAAGGAACAAGCTATGAAAAAAATCACTCTGGGCATCCTTGCCCATGTTGACTCGGGTAAAACCACCTTGTCAGAGGCACTTTTATATAACACGGGAGAGATAAGAACCCTTGGCAGAGTCGACCACAAAAACACACATCTTGATACAAACGATATGGAAAAGGACCGCGGAATAACCATCTTTTCCCATCAGGCACATTTTAAGCTTTCCGATACAGAAGTAACCTTGCTTGATACTCCCGGTCACGTTGACTTTTCAGCCGAGGCGGAACGTACCCTCTCGGTGCTTGACTATGCCGTTTTACTCATAAGTGCACCCGAAAAAGTGCAAAGCCATACGAAGACACTCTGGGATTTACTTAATCACTATTCTGTCCCCACATTCATTTTCATAAACAAGCTTGACCTTGAAAATGAAGGAAAGAACGCCATTCTTTCCGATATACGCGAAAGCTTAACTCCCCTTTGTGCGGACTTTTCCGAATTTACCGACGAATTTTATGAGGAAGTTGCAACAAACACCGACTGCCTCTTTGATGAATATATAAAGTCAGGCAAAATTTCCGATTCCTCCTTGGCCGATGCCATAAAAGAGCGCAGGCTCTTTCCCTGCTTTTTCGGCTCTGCCCTTAAAAATGACGGTGTGGACAAGCTTGCCGAGGCCCTTTCAACCTATACAAATGAGCCTTTATATTCCGATATCTTTGGGGCTAAGGTATTTAAGATAACCGAGGATGACAAGGGACAAAGACTTACCCATATGAAAATTACAGGCGGAAGCCTTAAGGTTAAAACCGTTATATCCGAGGATAATCCGACAGAAAAAATAAACGAGCTTCGCCTCTACAGCGGAGCGGGCTACAAAGCCATACCTGAAGCCTTTGCAGGGCAGATTGTTGCCGCAACAGGCATAACTTCCCTTTCATCGGGAAGCGGTCTTGGCTTTGAAGAGGATTCATCCGCCCTTTTGTCGGAGCCGGTATTTACCTATACCGCCGCCCTTCCCCCATCGACGGACATAACCTATGCCCTCTCCGCTTTTAAAAAGCTGGAATCGGAGGAAACCAAGCTTTCGGTTAATTTCAACGAAGACACCCGCAAAATTAACGTAAGCGTAATGGGTAAAATTCAGCTTGAAATATTGAAGCGCCAGCTTTCCGAGCGCTTTTCCATTGATGTAGATTTTGAAAGCTGTTCCATTTACTATAAGGAAACCGTTAAAAACACCGTGGAGGGCGTGGGCCACTTTGAGCCTCTGCGCCACTATGCCGAGGTTCATCTATTGATTGAGCCCGGCAAACGCGGAAGCGGTCTTGTCTTCGGAACTAAGGTGGGCGAAGACATACTTTCAAGAAACTGGCAGAGGTTAATCCTTACACACCTTGCGGAAAAAACTCACCGGGGTGTACTTACAGGCGCTCCTCTTACCGATGTTAAAATCACTTTGGTTAACGGAAAAGCTCACTTAAAGCACACAGAGGGCGGTGACTTCCGTCAGGCAACCTACCGCGCCGTAAGGCAGGGGCTTATGCAGGCAGAAAGCGCGCTTTTAGAGCCTTATTATGAGTTTACTCTCAAAATTCCCACAGCATCCACGGGCAGAGCTATGACCGACCTTGACAGGATAGGCGCCACCTTTACCCCGCCGGAAATGTTTGATACCTTTTCGGTAATAAAGGGGCGTGCTCCCGTTTCGGTGCTTTCAGAGTATCCTGACACAGTTACCGCATACACCCACGGCCTCGGAAGCATTTCCTTTTCCTTTGGCGGATATGACGAGTGCTTAAATGCCCAAGAAGTTATTGCCAAAAAAGGGTATGATGCCGAAAGCGATTTAAGAAACAGCCCCGACTCTGTTTTCTGCAGCGGCGGAAGCGGATTTACCGTTAAGTGGGACGAGGTATTTTCCCATATGCATCTTCCCCTTCTTTCCGATAAAAAAGAGGTTCTTACCCCCTTATCCGCACCAAGAAGAGAGAAGAAAGAATATTCCGATTCGGAGCTTCTTGAAATTTTCGAGCGTACCTACGGCAAAATAAAGCGCCCCAAGGAGCGCCGCGAAGAAGAACGGGTTTATGATTATACAAAATCAGAAAAGCCACAAAAGGCGAAGCCCTATAAAAATCTTCCCACCTATCTTTTGATTGACGGATATAATGTGATTTATTCCTGGAGCGAATTAAAAGCAGTCTCCTCCGACAGTTTTGATGCGGCAAGACAGCTTTTGGCAGACAAAATCTGCAACTACAATGCCATGGAGGATATAAATATCATCCTGGTTTTTGATGCCTATAAGGTTAAGGGAAAGCACCGCGAAATTGAGGACTATAACGGCATAAAAATCGTTTATACCAAGGAGGCGGAAACTGCCGACTCCTATATTGAAAAGACCTCAAAGGAACTTTCCAAAGACTACAGGGTAAAAGTTGCAACCTCGGATAATTTAGAGCAGGTAATTATTTTCGGTCACGGTGCCGTAAGAATTACGGCGGACGAGCTGAAAAAAGATATCGAATACGCCGAAAACGCCATGCGCCGTATAATTTCCGAAGCATCAGATGGTCGTGCCACATCCACAATCGATATATAAAATCTTTACTGAAAGAGATGATTTTCTTTGACATTTAAAAAATTTGCTTCAAAAAATGCGGTTATGCTGATTGCCCTTGTCGCGGCTATCATAACCTGCTTTTTCGTTCCCATTGATGAGGAATATCTCTATTATTTCGACGTCAAAACCCTGTCCTGCCTCTTTTCGGTGCTTGCAGTTGTGTGTGCTCTTAAAAATATAGATTTTTTCTATATACTGGCAAGAAAAATAGTCACCCTATTCAAAACAACAAAGCTTGCAATTCTTGCTCTTGTGTATATAACATTTATAGGTTCTATGCTTATCGCCAACGATATGGCTCTTTTAACCTTTCTCCCTTTGGGATTTCTTATTCTTACGGTTACGAAAAAGGAAAAGCTTATGGCTTTTACCTTTATAATGCAGAACATTGCGGCAAATTTAGGCGGAATGTTAACCCCCTTCGGTAACCCTCAGAATTTATATCTTTATACAAAATTCAATATACCGAACGGTGAATTTATAAAAATTATGGCGCCGCCCTTTATAATTTCAATTATTATAATTACTCTGTGCTGTCTCTTTGTAAAATCCGAGCCCCTTATACTTGAGGAGGACACCGTTACAATCGACAAAAAAAGGGCATTTATTTACCTTTTGCTTTTCGCCCTTTCAATTGCAATAGTTTTCAGGGGAATCCCTTACTGGATTGGTCTCATAGTTATCCCCTTTGCCCTTTTATTCCTTGACAGGAAAGCGCTGAAGGACGTTGACTATCCCCTTTTACTTACCTTTTGCTTTTTCTTTATCTTTTCGGGAAATATGGCAAGAATCGATGCGGTG
>JAZSAR010000260.1:0-10504 GCA_045601965.1 Clostridia bacterium | reverse complement strand
CTCTGTAATATCAAGCATAAAGAGCCCGTTATCCATCCCGGAAACATCTATTTCTATGTCAATATCAGACAGCTCATCATATGTTTCTTTTGCAATGCTTCCGTATAGATTACACTTTTTAACGCCCGGAATATCATTGAGCAATGCCATTATTTCGTTTGCTTTTTCTTTTAACATCAAAGGCATTTTAGTTCCTCCCGGCAAAATTGCACGATGCACTCCACATGGTGTGTAAAGGGGAACATATCAAAAGGATAAGCCTTTTCTATTTTATAGCCGTGTTCGGATAAATACTTTGCATCACGCGCCAAGGTTGCAACATCGCAGGAGACGTAAACTATTCTTTCGGGCTTCATTCTGGCTATTGCTGAAAGGAGCTCTTCCCCGCAGCCTTTTCTCGGTGGATCAACCACAACAACGTCCGCTTTTTCCCCTTCTTCAATGAGCTTTGGTGCCACTATTTCCGATGCTCCCTCGTAAATTTCGGCATTGGTGATGCCGGCACGCTCTAAGCTGTATTTTGCGGACTTCACGGCAGATGGTACAATTTCAACACCTATTACCTTTTTTGCTCCCTTTGAAAGTGCCGCAGTTATGGTGCCCGCTCCGCAGTAAAGGTCGAAAACTGTTTCCTTTCCTGTTAAATGGCAGAGCTTTACAGCCTTATTGTAAAGCTGTTCCGTAAGATACTTATTCACCTGGAAGAAGGAATCGGGATAAATATCAAAATCCGTTCCGCAAAGGCGGTCAGTTATAAAGTTTTTACCGAAAACCGTGACGGATTTATCCCCTAGTATGGTATTTGTATGTTTTTCGTTGATATTCAAAACAAGACCTGCCACATTCATCTTTTTTAGCGGTGCTTCAAGAGCCTTAAGGTCAATTTTTTCAGTTGCTATGATGACTGCCAGTATTTCTCCCGTGGATTTTGAAACCCTTGTATAAACGTGGCGGACAACGCCCCGCCTTTCCGTCGGCTCATAAGGCGGAATCTTTTTCTCTTTAAGGTAAGAAAGGATTATCTCTGTCACTTTCTTTGCCGATTCATCCTGAATTACGCAATGAGGCACGCTTACCTTGGTATTGGTGCGGTTTTTATACATAGCCTGGGTATAGTCGCTCGCCACGGGCATCTGGGTTTTATTGCGATAGCCCGCCTCTTTTTCGGTAGCGGTATCAGCCACCTCTATATCCATACCTGCTATATGGCTAAAGGCGTTTTTAACCTTGTCCTTCTTAAAATACGCACGCTCTTTTTCCGACATATGCATAATGGCACAGCCCCCGCACTCATAAAAATGGGGGCAGATCGGCTCCGTCCTTTCTTCCGAGGGCGTAAGGATTTCCATACACTTACCCCAGGCAAAGGTTTTGCCGGGTTTTACGATTCGGCAAAGGATATAGTCTCCTCTCACAGTGTTCGGAATAAACACGGGATATTTCCCGATTCTTCCCACGCCTGCGCCCTCTGAGGTGTAGCCGTCTATATAAATTCTCACTTCATCATTTTTGTTTATTTCCATAAAAATCCGCCTCATTATATAATCAATTTATTTTACCATAAAAAAGCTCTTTTGCCAATATCTTTTTCTTCATTTACATGCAAAAAGAACGCAGATTTAAATCTGCGTTCTTTTAATTTATGATTATTTAACCGTTATCATATCTGTGTAAAGCGTTATTATGCTGTCCCCTTCAACATAAGTTATGAAACCAACCGCCTTTATACCAAGATCTGTATAGCTTGCAGAAAGTTTATGCTGACCGGATTCCGTTTTAGAGGAAAATGCCACCTTTACCGTCTTTCCGTTGGCACTTGTATTTCCTGCATCAGCTACAGTAAGCTTACCATCTTCACCTGAGCCTACATAGCTTGCATCCTTTACATAGATAACACCGGATTCAATAACCTTAACTCCGGAAGGCACATATCTTGTTGTAATGAAGCCTGCGACATTCACTCCGTTAATAACGTCAGATGTTTCGGTTATTGTAATCTGTACCTTTTCTGTAACGGCTTCATCTTCAGGACCGAACACGGCTGTAAGAGTGATGTCTGCGTCGGGAGCATAGAATATATACTCCTTATCATAGCTTACAATACTTTCGTTAAGCATCCAGTACTTAAACTCTTCACCTTCAACAGCAGGCTCGTCTGCCTTTGCACAAACCGTTATATCATATCTGAAGTTACCGCTGGTTTTCCATATACTGCTTCCTAAAGGCGCTACTTTACCGCCGTTTACGGTGATTGTACATATTCTCTTAAGCTCATCCTTCTTAACTGTATATGCTGCATAGTATTCGGCATTTTCATTTATTGCCGTCTCAACGTCAATATCCTTGCCGTTCCTATCTACCCACTTGCTGAATTCGTAGCCCGATGTATAAAGCTTTTCAGGCGAAGGAACTAATGCTGTAGGAGCACTGCCTTTTTTTACATATCCTGTCGCAAGGATTGTTCCCTTGCCTCTTCCATAAAAGCTTACAAACGCTTCAGTTTCTGCAGGATCTGCAAATACCGCTTTGATGTCCTTACCCGATGCTGAACTTACAGTAAGCGAGGTCTCTCTTCCGAGAATTCTGCCTGTATTTGCTTCAACCCAGTACATAAATCCGCCGTTTTCATTTTCGTTGGGAGTTGCTGTGAAGGTTATTTCCTTATTGGGAGCAACAAAGTTATCACCCATGGAAGGAGCATTATTTACTGTTACGTTACCGCCTGCAGGCGTAATCTGAATGTTAACAAAGTCACCCTTTACAATGTGAATTATGTCGGCAGTTACGTGTTCACTCTTACCGTCAAACTTCATTCTCATATAACGATAGTTTACAGATTCTGTAAACATAAGGTCGTTGGAAGCAGGAGCTTCTTTAGTTGCCGCACCTTCGAAAAGTTTTGCCCATTCTTCATTGTCTGCATTTTTACCGTAAATTGTAATCTTGTTATATTCATTACCACTTACACGCTCGGTAATTCTCACACCCTTATAGTTGATGGGCGCTGTTCCGAAGTCAATATCAATATAGTGGTCAAGCTTTGTATCCCCTATAGGAGTATTATTCACTAATGTATATGCTGTATGCCAGTTCTGGCTGTTTTTAGCATTTTTAAGTTTTCCTGTAAATGCATATCTGGGGTGAACAGCACCTCCGTTTGCAGAGCTTGTTCTTACCATCCAAGCACCTTCTGCCGGAACGATTTCGTCTGCCAGGAAAACTGCCCCTGCATCAACTGCAGGAATTTTTGCCCATTCGGATGTAATTGTAACATTGTATGTCTTTGTCGTATCATCCTCAAATGTTACTGTCACAGGAACGATACCATCTTCTTCAAGAGTAAGTGTTGCATAAAGGTCCATATTTGCTCTGAACACATATCTCTCAATTGTAATTGTCTTACCATCATCGGAAGCAGTAAAGTCAAGTGCTGTTCCGTTGTTATAAGAAATGCTCTTTACATCCTTACCGCTTAAGTTTGTGAGAACAAGAGCACCTGTTCCCTTACCGGTTTCCGCCTCGGCAAGTACATAAGTAACCTTTGATGTATCTACCTTTACAACAGATAAAGAAAACTCTGTTCCGTTTGTAAAGGTTAATGTCAGAGGATATGTGCCCTTTTCAAGTGCTTTAAGATAAGCTTCATCAATTGTAAGGGTGTTTTCGCTGTAAGTATACGCTACAGCCCCTCCCTTTGCATCGGTAAGAGCAGAAGGTGTTTCACCGGCAAGTGCAGAGAATGTATACTGTACCTCATTTTCATCCGATTCATCGTAAACAACCTCTGAAGCACTTGTAAGTTCGGTTGCAGGCTTAACAACAAGTTTGCCGTTTGAATCAACGATGAGTTCTCTTCCGTCAGCATTTTTTGCTCCTGTTACTGTCATACCGCTTTCAACAATCGCATAGCTTTCCGGAATTGCAGAGTCTGTAAGATTCAATACAACGCTTCCGTTAAAGTTGCCTCCCTCGTATACCAATGCATCCGCACCATAAGCTAAGCTCTTTACAAAGTTGATTTTTGAAGCAGGAGCTTTAATTGTTCCAAGTGCTCCGCTGCCTGTAATCATAATTTTATATATGCTTGTACCTTCAACAGTAGGTGTTGAAGAATTTTCAATTACCACATCGCCAAGCCTTACATTGAAATAGCTCTTACCCAAAATCAAACCTTTAGTGCTTATGCATCCTGTAACAGTACCTTTAAGAAGGTTAACATCAAGTTCATTTGCACCATCGAACACACCCTTTTCCCAGTCTGCCTTTACATACTGAATTTTTGCACCTTCACCGTTAAGTGTAAAATGTGCTCTTCCTGTTTCGCCTGTAGCTCGCTGAACCCAGACAACACCACCGTTACCCATATTCATAACACCGGAAGCTGTTCCGCCAAGCACCGCATAATCGCCTAAAGTTACACTACCCGTGGAAATATAGAAAAATCCGTAGTTGTTCTGTGTGGTAACACCCTTTTTAAGATCGATGTTCTTAAAGAGTACATTTGTAGCTTTCGCTATATACATCGGGGCATCGGGTGCCACATTTGTTGTAAGGTCAAAGTTTGCACCATCAACTATGATGCTCTTTCCTGTATTGAATATAAGCTGTTCGTCAAGTGTGATGTCGGAAAGAAGGGTAACTGTATCTCCCGTTACAGCCGCATTTATTGCAGTCTGAAGAGAGGTATACTTGACATCTCCGATTTTTGCCACATATTCTGCAACAACAAGATTTCCGCTTGAATTAACCACAAGGTCTTCTCCCGTGGCAAGCTTTGCACCCGTTACATTCATTCCGCTTTCAACAAGTGCATAGCTCTGAGGCACTGTTGTGTCAAGCACATTTAATTTAACGCTTCCGTTAAAGTCACTTCCCTGATATGTCTTTGCCGGTGAATCATAGGAAAGAATCTTCTTAAAGCTTATCTTTCCCGAAGCTGCTATAACTGTTCCAAGTGTTCCGTTACCTGTTATATTTACAGTTGTGCTTGTTGTTCCGTTAACCATAGGCTCTTTTGAATTTGTAATTGTAACATCGCCTAAGTTTACTACAAAGTTACCTCTGTTACCTACGAAAGCAGTAGTATGTGTGCATTTATCAATTGTACCCTTAAGAAGGTTAACTTCTGCAGAGCTTGATCCGTCAAACACACCCTTCTGCCATGAGCCTTTTATATTCTGAATCTTTGCTCCTTCACCGTTAAGAGTGAAATATCTCTTACCGGTACCTTCATCTGTAGATGACTTCTGTGCCCAGATAACACCGCCGTTACCCTGAACCATCTGTGTGGTTGCACTTCCGAGTACTGCGCCGTCGCCCAAGGTTACGCCACCTGTTGAAAGATAGAAGAAACCATAGTTGTTTGTTGTGGTGTTGTTTCTGTAAATATTAATGTTCTCAAATGTTACCTTTGTATCCGATTTCACATAAACACAGTTGGTTCCTGCAACATTTATTCCGCAGATAAGATCATTTCCGTCACCATCGATAGTGATGTTTTTACCTGTGCCGAATACCAAAGCATCCGTATATGTAATATCGGTAAGAAGCGTAATTGTCTGTCCGTCTGTTGCCGCATTGATTGCTTCCTGGAGTGTCGCATATCCTTCTTTTCCGATTTTTACAACATCGCCATCTTCAATGGACGGTGCATCGCTTTTTGCCGTAATTACAACATCGGAATCTCCTGCTGTATAAACCGTCTTTACCGCAGTTTCATCCGAAAAGCTTCCGCTTTCAGCTTCCCAGGCAGAAAATGCCGCATCGGCAGAAAGTGTTGCCTGCAGAGGTACCCTATCCCCTTCCTGCATATATATATGAGTATTTGTATACGTCGCAGTTCTCGCCGTATTCATAAAATTAATGTCTTCTATGCCGTTTCCTGCTTCTAATTCTACTTTGCGGATTTTGGAATCTTCAAGGCGTTTTACGCTGAAGCTGTCCATAATGAAAGAACCGTTTGCCTTTTGCAAAAGTGTGAATCGGTCAGGCACTTTGGCATTGAGCAGATTATGTGTATTCTCTGTGGGAACAATACCCGAATAGTCATCCATTACCACATACTGCTTTCCGTTTTCTATATCCATTATAAATTCAGCCTTGTGATGATTTCCGTCATCAAGCTGTCCTAAATTGTAGACATACTGTGCAGCTCCGTCGCCATAAACTCTCATATAATTGCTTGTATGATAAAGAATTGCCACGGTATCTGCCGCACGCTTGAAATGTCCATCAAATCCGCCTGTATTTGCTGTTTCCGTAAAGCCGTAGCTTACAGATAATGCATTTTCGGAAACATCGGTTGCCAGAGGAATATCATAGGTAGCCTTTGCACTCTTTGAAAGCTGAACTCCCACACCCTCAGTAAGAACGAAGTCGCTGTCTGTACCGAAGGCGGTAAGCTCAAACTCTTCCTCTGTCATAGTTGTAAAGTTATAGTCGCAATCTGTGATTGCCGTCTCTCTGAAGTATGCCAAAACTTCTGTGTTTGCCGTAACCTCATATGAAAGAAGCTCTTCCTCTGTAAACCTGACATCCCCAATTTTAAAGTAAGCAAACTCTGTATTTGCCTTTGTTTCATATGAAGGAAGTTCAACAAGACATTCGCCATCCATAGCGCTCATAACAACAGCTTCGTCAAAAGGAGCAAGCTCGTTTCCGTTTTTGAAAGTAACGGAATAGTCACCTATTGTAACGTCAACAGAACCTGAAACTTCAAGGTAATTATCACTTTCTTCTACCTTATAGTATACTGTATAGTTGCCGCTTTCTGTTGCAGTGGGGATTTCAGCAGAATAGTCCACATCATCGGTGGAATATAAGAATTCACCTTCCGCAATGCTTCCTGCTTCTATGAGTGCCTGCTCTTCTCCTGTACTGAAAAGAACCTTTGCAACGGGTGCAGTAAATTCAGGCTCCGCCTTTGCTATTGTAACTGTAACGGCTTCTTCCACTAAAACACTACCGTCGGTGATTCTGTAATATACAGTATATTCACCTGCATTTACAGCTGTGGGAATTGCATCTGAATATTCTGCTCCTTCAATGCAGTATTCCATAGTACCGATATCGGTACTGCCTTCTGTTATAAGCTCCTGTTCTTCACCTGTGTACTTAAGGTTTTTATTTGCCTTGGGTGCAGTATAGTTTGCATCCTCATTGGCAAATGTGATTTTCATACCGGGAAGTGCATCTGCCCAGTCAGCAACAACCGTGGGATCATCGGGGTATACATCATACATACCCGCAACAAGGTCGTTTTCACGCACTTCCAGATAGTCTTCTCCGGCAATCCATGTACGCACATCGTCAATGGCATAGCTGTCCGGGTTAGTCCATATCCATTTAGGAGTGGGCCATAAGAAGAAGTCCGCATCAACCGCATCATAAACGTTCTGCTTTGTGCCCGACTGTCCGTGATGAGCTGTCTGCACATAATCGCTCTTTAAGTCTTCGCCGTAAGTGTCAACAAGGCGGTTACCTGAGTGAATATATGCATCGTTCAAGAACAAAACGGTCTTTCCTGCGGTGTGCATCCTTAAAATCATGGATGTGTTGTTTAATTCGCTTGTTCCGTCAGCTTCGTTCCAGGTCTGCATTATTTCAAACCTTACACCGTCGATATTAATGTCAAGACCTTCGCTTATGGCAGTTGCATTTACCACTTTGCCGTTAAGTTCATCATAGTAAGTCTCAGAATCAAACTCGATTTCGTTAACTTCGGCATAGTTATCAAGCCCTGATTTAAGCTCTTCAAAAAACTGATTTCCCACAAGAATATTTTCCCATATAGTTCCGGTCTTTCCGTAGGGCGGAAAATCGAAATAGAAGTTGTTTATCTTGTAGTTAGATTCCTCATTGTACTCATTAAGCATTTTTGCAAGCTCATAATAGTGGTCCTGATGAGCGTGGGATAAGAACCAGGCCTCAACCTCAAAGTATTCGCCTTCTCCTACCCCTGCTATGGCACGAAGTGCCGAAGGAAGATAAGGATCTGACTCCTTTCCCGCCCCGTCAATACCTCCGTCAATAACGATGAGCTTATCGTTATTGGTTTTAATAACGTATGACTCCATCAGGCTCTGACTTTCGGGAGCAAGCTGATAAAGCTCTACTTTAGTACTCGCAACAAGTTCATTTGCCGATACGTTTATAGAAACGCAGGACAAAATCATAACAAGTGCCAGCACCATTGAAATGAATTTACGCATATCTTTTCTCCTTCCTTGGGCTATACAGCCCTATATTGACTATATTTTAACATATAAATCAATCCAATTCCTTAATTTTTTTGCTCTCTTGTCTTCATTTCTTAGTTTTTTTGTCTTTTTACAAGAAAAGTGACAACCAAACCTTACCGGACTTTATATTTATTTTTTAATTAATTCTACATTTTCCCACTTTTTGCTTGATTCTTTTAAAAAAAAGGTTATACTGTTATTAGTATACCATAGTAAAATGTCCTTTTTCAAGGACTAAAGGACATTTTTTCGGTACTTTTATGCACAATATAAAAAATCCCGAAAGGAATGATAATATGGATTTAGGTTACAAAAACAAAAACGGCTGGGCAGACGCTGACCATAGCGCCGTATTCGACTTCGCCGAAGGCTATAAAGAGTTTTTAAACAGCGGAAAGTCCGAGCGCGAAATAGTAAAGGAAGCCCTTCGCATTGCAAAAAACGAAGGTTTTGTCGATATTTCGGAAAAAGATGAGCTTCTTCCCGGGGACAAAATTTATTCCGTTAACCGCGATAAAGGACTTATGCTTGCGGTTATGGGGAAAGAACCCTTAAGAAAAGGTTTTAACCTTGTGGGTGCTCACGTAGATTCCCCTCGTCTTGACTTAAAGCCCAACCCCTTACTTGAAGAAAGCGGCCAGGCTTTAATGAAGACCCATTATTACGGCGGAATTAAAAAGTATCAGTGGACCACCATTCCCCTTATGCTTACAGGCGTCGTTATAAAGAAGGACGGAACAAAGATTGATGTTTCCGTTGGTAAGGATACCGACGATTTCTGCTTTACCATTTCAGACATTCTTCCCCACCTTGCGGGCGATCAGATGGGCAGAAACTTAGGCAATGCCATAGGCGGCGAAGATTTAACTGTTTTGGTTGGCGGCATTCCCCTTGTTGAAGGTGATTCACAGAGCGTCAAGAAGGCTATTTTAACCATCCTGCACGATGATTACAACATAGACGAAGAAGAGTTTTTAACCGCTGAGCTTGAGTTTACTCCCGCATTTCCCGCAAAGGATGTGGGCTTTGACAAGAGCTTTGTGGGTGCATATGCTCAGGATGACAGAGTTTGCGCTTATGCCGCGCTTCAGGCAATACTGGATATCAATTCTCCCGATAAAACCGCAATATGCCTCCTCGTTGACAAGGAAGAGGTTGGCTCTATGGGCGTTACCGGTATGAAATCAAGATACTTTGAAAATATGATTGCCGATATGATTGATATGTCAGACGAATATTCAGAGCTTTTTGTCCGCCACGCATTTTCAAATGCAACCTGCCTTTCCGCAGATGTATGCGCCGCATTCGATCCCAACTTCCCCTCTCCCTTTGAAAAGCAGAATACCCCCTATGCAGGATGCGGCATTTCCTTTATGAAATATACAGGCTCACGCGGTAAGGGCGGTTCCTCCGATGCAACTGCAGAGCTTTTTGCTTCCATTGTAAAAATTATGGACGACAATAAAATCTGCTGGCAGACAGGCGAGCTCGGCAAGGTTGACGGCGGTGGCGGCGGAACAATTGCACAGTACACCGCAAACCTCAATATGGACACAATCGATGCAGGCGTTCCCGTGCTTTCCATGCACTCCCCCTTCGAGGTTATTTCAAAGCTTGACTTATATGAATCCTACAGAGCATACAGAGCCTTTTATCAGAGTAATTTAAAATAAACAAAAAGCCGTCCGCAGGACGGCTTTTCTTTCACGTTTAATATTTAATTATGTAAATATATCTATAAATGCACCAAAAGTAAAGGTGGCTTTTGCCACCTTTATTAAAACAGCCACGAGGGCATATTTCTCTCTCGTCTTTCTTCTGCCGGTTCTTCTTTTACTTCAGGTTCTTCTTCGACTTTCTCGGGTACTTCCTCAACGACTTCGGGAATAACCTCTATAGCTTCTATAGCCTTCTTCTCCGTCTTTTTCTTTACACTCTTCTTTGCTGTGGGCTTTTTCGGTTCCTCCTCTTTTTTCGGGAGGGCGATATCCTCTACATTAAATGAAGGCACATATTTTCCGCCCATAAGTGAATTTATGATATCCAGCAGTTCATTTTTACCTTCTTTCGAAATGCTGTAATAAGTCCACTTACCGTCTCTTCTGGCATCAACAATCCCGGCGTCGCATAAAATTTTCATATGATGAGAAAGCGTGGGCTGAGTAACAGAAAGCGTTTCTAAAAGCTCTCCCGCATTTTTCTCTCCACTCTTTAATTCATTTAAAAGCTTTAAACGATTTTCGTCACCAAGCGCTTTGAACATT
>JAZSAR010000259.1:0-6568 GCA_045601965.1 Clostridia bacterium | reverse complement strand
GCGGAAAAGGCGGGAGAAAACGTATATAAGAACCTTGACGATACAATGCCTGCTGAGCCTACGGAAATTCTTGTTATGCCTTATTTTGCAGGTGCGGCAACGCCTTATATGGATACGGAGGCAAAGGCATCTTTCATCGGTCTTACCTTTGAGCATACAAAGCTTGATATTTACAGGGCTTTAATGGAAGGAACATCCTATGAAATTGCCCTTAATATGGAGGTTATAGGAAAGTTTTTAACAACGCCTAAGCACCTTCGTGCAACAGGCGGTGGCGGCGCGTCAGATCCCTGGCTTCAGATTAAATCCGATATTTTGGGTGTGGACATAACGGCTCTTTCGGCATCTGAGGTCGGAGGTGCGGGAAGTGCGGCACTTTCAGGATTCGCAACCGGAGTATTTTCAGACCTTAAGGAAGCGGTAAGTATAATGGTTCCCGAAAGAAAGAGCTTTACACCCGGAAGCGAATTTAAGGCTACATACGAAAAGTGCTTCAATAAATACAAAAACTTATATAAGGCTGTAAAAGGTTTGGGAGAATAATATGAATAAGTATTTAGGACACGCGTCGCAGATAAGGGGCGCGGAAGAACATATATTAAAAGGCGGTAAGGGAGACGGAATGCGCCTCCTTAATGTAAGAAACGGAAAAGGTCTTGATATAACAGTTTCGCTTGACCGTGCGGCAGATATTTCACGCCTGTCATATAAGGGCATCAATATGGGCTATTTTGCACCCTGCGGATATGTGGCGCCTTCCTACTATAACGGGGACTTCTTAAAGTCATTTACGGCGGGCTTTTTCACCACCTGCGGTCTTACAACCGTCGGAACACCAACACACGATAACGGCGAGGATTTACCCCTTCACGGAACAATTTCGAACATTCCCGCAGAAAAGATAAACTGTAAGGAAACTGATGACGGACTTGAAATATACGCCGAAATAGCAGAGGCATCCCTTTTCGGAAGAAAGATGACCTTAAAGCGTACGTATTTCATTTCTTATGAGAAAAACGAAATTACATTATCCGATGAAATCGTAAACGACGGGGGAGCAGAAGAACCCGTAATGGTTTTATACCATTGCAATATGGGTTATCCCTTGCTTTCCGAAAATTCTGAGGTTGTAATTCCAAACAGCAAAATCCTTCCGAGAAACGAGGATGCGGCAAAGGGAATTTCCGATTCGCTTAAAATGGAAAAGCCTCAGAAGGGTTATGTTGAGCAGTGCTTCTACTATGATGTAAATGAAAAGGACGGCTTTGCAAATGCGGGAATTTATTCGCCTGATGAAAATGTCGGCGTTGTACTTTCCTTTGACAAAAAAGGTCTTGATTATTTTACAGAATGGAAGATGATGGGTGAAACCGAGTATGTACTGGGACTTGAACCCGGAAACTGCACACCTGACGGAAGAAGTGTTTTAAGAGAAAGAGGCGAGCTTAAATTTTTAGCGCCGAGCGAAAGCTATAAAACACTTCTCAAATTTAAGTTCTTTAATGAAAGAGACGATTTTTTAAATAATTTCTGATTATAAAACCCACATAACTTATGCTATGTGGGTTTTATTAAAATAGGAGGCAAATTATGGAAATACTTAAGATAAACATGGGAAGCGAAGCTTTAAGCTTTGAAACGTTGGATAACGGACAGCTGGTTTTATTACCCGTTTTTGAAGGATGCAGTATTCCCGATGAAAAAAAACACTATTTCCGCACAACGGAAATTCAGATTACGGGAGAAAATCCCGATAACCACAGAGGTGCAAAGTGCTTTCTTATGGGATGCGGAGAGATTCTTAAATATAAAGGATTAAAAGAGGAAAAAGAAGAGGACAAAACAGAATATATTTTTACTCTCGAAAACGAAAAGATAGAAGTAAAGCTCCATTATGTCATTTTTGACGGAATTAATGTTTTAAGGGCATACAGCGAAATTAAAAATATTTCGGATGATGCAATAGGTCTTGAATACGCATCAAGCTTTGCCCTTACGGGACTTGATCTGGGCGGCGAAAAAGATGCCTGCGAGAAAATAAAAATCGGCGTATTCAATAATAGCTGGTGCTGTGAAATGGATTATAAAGAGTATTCCTTAAGAGACTTGGGATTCATAAAGGGCGGCGTTAACAGACTTTCTTATGCAGGAACCGGTTCCTGGGCGACAAAGGAATATCTTCCTCAGGGATTTTTAGCCAATACCGAAAAAAATCGTGCTTTCTTATGGCAGATAGAATCTAACACTTCCTGGCATCACGAAGTAAGCGAGCATCAGGGATATTACTATTTAAGAGCATCGGGTCCTTCGGAGCACGACAACGGCTGGTGGAAGGAACTTAAGAAGGGCGAAAGCTTTACCACGGTTAAGGCGGCAGTTGCCTTTGGCAAAAACTTTGATGAAACACTTTCCGAGATGACAAAATACAGAAGAAAAATAATAAACCGCCCCGAAAGCGATTTATATCAGCCCGTAATTTTCAATGACTACTTAAACTGCCTCTGGGCAAACCCCACAACAGAAAGGGAAATGCCTGTAATTGATGCGGCAGCAAAGCTGGGCGCAGAAATTTACTGTATGGATGCAGGCTGGTATGCCGACGGCGTATGGTGGGATACGGTAGGTGAGTGGCAGGTTGTTGAAAGAAGATTCCCCGGCGGAATAAAAAAGCTTTTCTCCTATATAAGGGAAAAAGGGATGATTCCCGGAATCTGGCTTGAGCCTGAGACCATCGGCATAAAAAGCCCGGCACTTTCACGTTTTACCGACGAGGATTTCTTTATGCGTCACGGAAAAAGAATTGTGGAACACGGACGGCATCAGCTTGATTTCAGAAGCGAAAGGGTGCGCGCTCATCTTACCGAGCGTGTTGACTGGCTGGTTAGTGAGCTTGGAATAGGTTATTTCAAGTTTGACTATAACATTGATGCAGGCATCGGCACGGAAAACGATGCATCAAGCTTTGGTGACGGGCTTATGGCGCACGGAAAGGCATATCTTTCCTGGGTTGATTCCCTGAGGGAAAAATATCCCCATCTTATAATTGAAAACTGCGCGTCCGGCGGAATGCGAATGGATTACGAATCCCTTTCCCATACGGCGCTTCAGTCTCTTACAGATGCGGATGATTATAAAAGAATCGGCATAATTGCGGCTAACAGCGCTCTCGGTGTAATCCCTGAACAGGCGGCGGTGTGGGTAGCGCCGAAAAAGAGCTATACGAAAAACGAAATTGAAGCATCCCTGGTAAATGCAATGTTCAAGCGTGTTCATTTAAGCGGAGAAACCTATTTATTTGATGAGGAAGAAACAAAGCTTGTTACGGATGCCATAGACTATTATAAGTCAATACGAAGTGAAATTCCTGATCTTTTGCCGTTTTTCCCTGATGGCATTCCCGGCTACGATAAAAATATCCTTTGTGCAGGATACAAGGGCGATAAAAAGGTGTATTTAACACTTGTTAATATTTCGGATAAAGATGAAGAAGTTACTTTGCCGCTTTCAGATATAAAAGATGCAAAAATTCCATTCGGAACGGGCAAAATCATAAAAACAGAAGAGAATGCAGTTACGGTTAAATTAACTGCAGGTTCAGGCATTATAATGGAATGCGACAGGAAATGACAAAAAATTAAAGAAAAAGTAAAAAACAGGGCAAAATAGTTAAGGAAATATATGTTTTTGTGTGGTATAATAAAAATAAGCAGTTAAACTGTGAAAAGAAAGGATGGAAAAATATGAAAAAATTGCTGGCACTTGCTATGGCTATGATAGTGGTTTTTGCACTTTTTATCGTTGCCGAAGCAACAGACGGTGCTTACACTTACTCAAGCGCATGGAAGCTTGAAGTGGAAAGCACAAACGACTCAGGCTCAACTTTATCGAGGGCCTTTGACGGAAAGAGCGAAACCTACTATCACTCATGGTTCACCAAAAAAGACGGTGAAACCTTAAAGGATGATTGTCCTCACACAATTACGGTAACCTTTGATAAGGCGCTTGAAATTTCTTCGTTTTCTTATCTTCCGAGGCAGATAAACGGAAATGACAAGTCCGAATCCGGTATCTGGAAAAAAGCTGAAGTATACGGTTCAACCGACGGCAATACATTCAAAAAGCTCGCTGATGTAACCTATGATGTTGCAAAGACAAGAGATCTTATAACGACCAATATCACGAAAAACAACTATAAGGCAATCCGCTTTGTTGTAACAGAAAGTGTTAACGGCTATTGTACTATTGCCGAAATTGAATTTTTCGGCGGCGGAGCAGGAGCGACAAATACAACAACTACTACTCCTGCAACCACAACAACTACTACTACAACACCTGCAACAGGCACTGCTTCTGCCATCACAAACAACGGATGGGAAATCGAAGCATCCAGCGCAATGGGAACGGGAAATGCTGTTGAAAAGGCTTTTGACGGAAACGAAAAGACCTACTGGCATTCAAAGTATACCGTTGAGGACGGAAAAATTGTGGCAAAGGAAGAGTGTCCTCATACAATCACAGTAACCTTTGATAAGGAAACTGAAGTTGCTGCGGTTACATATCTTCCGAGACAGGCAACAGAAAATGACAAGTCTGCATCCGGTATCTGGAAGAAGGCAGAAATTCACGGTTCTGCTGATGGTAAAACATTTAAGAAGCTTTGCGATGTTACGTACGATGTGGCAACAACAAGAGCACTTACTACCACAGCTATTCCCAAAGACAATTATAAGGCTATAAAGTTTGTAATAACTGATGCTATGAGCGGTTACGGAACAGCGGCTGAAATCGGATTCTTAGGTGCATTTACAGGCGCTACCGAAGAAAAGAAAGAAGAAACTAAGACAGAAACAAAAGAAGAGGCGAAGACCGATGCTCCTTTATACGAGCCTGTAAAGATTACACACGTTAACGTAACAGGCGCTGTTTCAAAGGATGCTTATGAATACAATCCTTCCTGGGATATTACGGTTTCTTCTTCAACTAAGGGCTCTGCTGAGAGAATGTTTGACGGAGAAAAGCTTTCCTACTGGCATTCCTGGTTTACATCCAAGGACGGCACAACATTAAAGGCAGAAGCGCCCCATGAAGTAACAATAGTTTTCCCCGAGGATAAGGCAGTTTCCGGAATAAGATATACCCCCAGACAATTAAACGGAAACGATAAGTCAACCTCCGGTATTGCAATACTTGCCGAAGTGCACGTTACCACCGACGGCGAGAAGTTTACCAAAATCGCTCAGGGTAACTTTACTTATGCAACAGGCTATGCAGAAAGAGAAACTCAGGAAATCAAGTTTGATACCGTAAAGGTTAAGGGTATTAAGTTTATTATCACACAGTCTGTGTCAGGTTACGGAACCTGCGCTGAGCTTGAAATATTAAAGGGCGAAGGTGCAGAGGCTGATATTGAAGAGCTTACAAAGGAAGCAAAGAAGAACAATAAGTTCATCACCATGCAGATTGACTCACTTGATGCAAAAATCGGCGATAAGCCTGTAAAATTAGTAAAAGCTCCCCAGATTGTTGACGGAAGAACCTTGGTTCCCGTAAGATTCGTATCCGAATCCCTTGGCGCAGTTGTTGGCTGGAACGGAGAAACAAGAGAAGTTTCCATAATGGACGGCACAAATAATATCGTTCTTGAGATAGATTCTCCTTATGTAATGGTAAACGGTAAGGTTGAAACTTTAGATGTTCCTGCAATGATTATTGATAACTCCACAATGGTTCCCATCCGTTTTGTATCGGAAACTCTCGGCGCCAATGTAGAGTGGGACGGCGAAACAAGAACCGTTACCATTGATAAGCCCAAGACAATTGCCTGCTGGGGTGACAGCTTAACCTACGGAGACGGAGCAACATCCTCTCCTTATCCCACAGTTTTGGCAAAGCTTTCGGGCCTTAAGACCTTAAACCTCGGTATCGGCGGTGAAAGCGCACTTACAATTGCGGCTCGACAGGGTGCATACGATATTGCTATGAGCGAGGATTTCATAATTCCGGAATCCGGAAGTGTTGATCTTCCCCTTGTAACCTTCAAGGAAGGTACATATCTTACAACTCCCGACGGCGGACAGGTTTGCCCCAGAGCAACAAGCGCAAAGTGGAACCCCTGCTACATCAACGGAGTTGAGGGAACACTCTCTATTCAGGTTGATACAACTGTTGTTCCGAGAGTATTAAAGAAAGCAACCTTTACAAGAAAAGTATCCGGCGAAGCAGTAGAGGTTAAAAAAGGCGACCTTTTGATTCCCTCTGCAAGCTATGTGAAGGCTGACATCAACGTTATCTACATCGGTGCAAACGGTATCTGGGACGAGGATAACACAAACGGTAAAAACACAAAAGAGCAGGCAGATAAGCTTATCGCTATGATAAATAAAATGATAGAAAATACTCCCGATCCCGAAAAATTTATTGTTGTTGGCTTTACCTGGAGCGGTAAGGATTCCTGGAGTGTTGTAGATGCAGAAATGGAAAAGGCATTCGGCAGAAAGTTCGTATCTACAAAGAGCTATATGTCAAGTGAACAGGCTCTTAAGGATATGGGTGTAACACCTACTGAAGC
>JAZSAR010000258.1:0-4490 GCA_045601965.1 Clostridia bacterium | reverse complement strand
TCCTGGGTAAGGTTTGTAAACACACCCACATCAAATTTAAGCCCCAGGCATCTGTCAAGATCCAAAGCATGGCTGGATGTTTCCATAATTACATACTCGCATCCTGCCTTTTCCATTTCGCTGAATATCCAGTGAAGCTCCATTGCCTCAGGTGTGGTTCCGGTGGAGGGAAGTTCTTTATTTCCTATAAGATAATGGTTTGTACCTATGATTCCGGTTTTTGCTCCGTGTAAATCAAGTATTGTTTTTATAATATGAGTTACCGTTGTTTTTCCGTTTGTGCCGGTAACTCCGATAAGCCTCATTTTGTCAGCAGGATGACCGTAATAGTTGGCAGATGCTACAGCAAGCAGTTTTCTTGTGCTTTCACAAAGCACAAGAGCAGCACCAAAGCTCTCTGTCTCTCTTTCTGCAACGATAACAGATGCTCCGTTTTTCACAGCCAGTTCAATATACTTATGTCCGTCAGCGCCAAGACCTGTAAGAGCAAAAAACATATCGCCTTTACTTATCTTCCTTGAGTCTATCTCAATTTTTCCGATTTCTGTTTCTTCGTTTCCGCATAAGATTTTATACTCTGCGCCTGCCAGTACATCACGTAATATCATTTTCGTCATCCCTTTCTGAAGTCTTATTTAGTCAAGATCCTGAAGAATAAATTTCACATAAACAACCGATCCCATAGGAACAACCTCGCCTGCAGCCGGGCTTTGCTCTGATGCAATGGCTCCTCCCGCCATTCCGGCACCCATATCCGAATTTCTGAAATTCAGTTTAGCGCCTTCTATAACCGCTTCTGCATTAGCGCGACTCATTCCTGAAACGGAGGGCACTGTTACAAGCTGAACATCTGCGCTTCCTTCAGTATATGCAATAATGGTTGAGCCCTCACTGAGCATAATCCCGCTCTTGGGCTGCTGATCGGTTACGGTTTCTCCTCCTCCGATAAAGTTTATATTAAATCCACCCGATACCGCAAGTTCTTCCGCTTCTCTTCTTGTTTTTCCGGAAAGTCCCGGAATATATGCGCCGGAAGAAAGAATTTCACTTTCGCTGTACTGCGGCTCTATTCCCATATATCTCAATATATCGTCAATTACCAGTCCTGCTGTGGGAGCGGCAATCTGTCCGCCACCGCCGGTGCTGTTTCCTTCACCCACTCCGGGTGTAGGCTCGTCAAGCATAACAAGAACGATAACCTCAGGGTCATTGGCAGGAGCAAATCCGCAGAAGGATGCGATTTTTCTGCCATCACGGGGCTGTTTTTCGCTGGTTCCCGTTTTTCCGCCTACGCGCTGACCTGATATCTTCGCGCCGCTTCCCGTGCCGTTTTTCACAACACCTTCAAGGAATAATTTCATATGTTCGCTTGTTTCATTGGATATAACCCTTCTTACCACGGTTTTATCAAAGGCTTTGGTGGTTTTTCCGTTTTCGTCTCTGTATTCTTTTACAATCATGGGCTTTAATAACTCTCCGCCGTTTATAACCGCAGATACTGCAGTTATCATCTGGAGCGGAGTTACGTTTATGTTCTGCCCAAAGGATGCTGTTGCCACGTCAACATCAGCATAGCTGCTTCTTATAATCGGTTCCGATTCGCCGGGAAGACTTATTCCGGTCTTTTCTTCAAAACCAAAAGCCTTTACATAATCCCTGAACCTTTCTCCTCCAAGCTTGAGTCCGAGATTCATAAACACACAGTTGCAGGAATTTGCAAGTCCTGCCTCAAGGTTCTGGATTCCGTGGGGATTATAATATCTCCAGCAATTGATATTCCATCCGCCCACATACATGGAACCGGGGCAATTGAACTGAGTATGAATATCAACAATGCCTTCTTCAAGGCAAGCTGCCGCAGTTATAATTTTGAACACGGAACCGGGCTCGTATGTATCAGACACCGCCTTATTACGCCATTGCTGGAACTGCGCCTTCCCTGTAGCCTCAGTTTTTTCCTCGCCGGAAAGACCGGAAAGGCCGGATGAAAGCCTTTCATTGTATATTTCGAATGGCGTGTTGGGGTTATAACCGGGAGTTGCCGCCATAGCAAGAATTTCCGCAGTTTTCGGATTCATCACTATAAGGCAGCCCTCTTTTTTCACTCCATATTTTTCAACCGCTTCATTAAGTCTGCTTTCCGCAATATGCTGTATTGTTTCGTCAATGGTAAGAACTAAACTTTCTCCGTTTTCCGGGTCAACATACTGCTCATAGGAATAGGGCAATTCCTGCCCGCCGTTGGCAACAGCCACACTTTTTCTTCCGTTTTTTCCGGCGAGAACGCTGTCGTAAACGCTTTCAAGTCCGTCAAGTCCCTGATTATCATATCCCGTGAAGCCCAAAATATTTGCCGCAAGAGAACCGTATACATAATTCCTCTTCGTATCTTCCTCAAGCATTATACCGCGGGTGTCCTTAAGTTCTTTTATAGCTTTGCTCTGGTCAAGGGAAATTCTCTTTTTAAGAATTTCATAACTGCTTTCTCTCTGTGTAACCTTATACACATCCTCATAGGGCATTTCGAGAATTTCAGAAAGCGCTTTTGCAGTTTTCTCCTCAAGCTTATATTTTCTCAGCAAGGCAGGATCCAGAATCACGGTATCGGCAGAAACACTTACTGCAAGCTGCTTGCCGTTACGGTCATAAATTGCCCCTCTTTTAGCCGCAACCTCAATATCCTTAGTCTGCTGCCTTTCTGCCGCTTCTCTGTATCTCGCACCGAGGCTTATACTCTGATAGCAAAGCCATATCATAATCACGATAAGAAAAGCGATAAACGCAAACGCCAGATTCTTCATTCTCTTTTTTACAGTCAGCACGCTCATTATAAACCCCTCATTATACAAAAAACGACATATTCTAAGAAACGGAAAAATGCCGCAACAATAAAACATCTTCCGACATCTTATTATTATGCAGCATATTTATCAATATGATTAATCAGCCAAAGATGCACCAACCGCGAAAAACTCTTTTATTCCCGAATCCGTCACCTTTACGCTGTCTTCTCTTTCAACGCTTATATACACAATCTGGTCTTTCTTCGGTGTTGTCATTCCGTAGCTTTTTGTTGCAACTTCCTCTATGTGCGATAAGTCAATTATTCTGTCTCTTTCAATCTCAAGCGTTGCTCTTTCGGTGTAAGCATCTTCCAAAAGTTTCTGCGACGCCTGAACATCGGAATTAAGTACAGATATCTGAGCATACCTGAGAATTATCATAAGTGCCACAGCCATCATAATCAGTATTGAGCCGATTATTTCTTTTCTCTTGGCTTTTACAAAAGATTCATATTTCGGATTGTCGCGTCTTACCAGTCTTTGCTCTTCCCGTTCCTTTATTTTTATTCTGTAAGCATTGTTTCCGTTATAACGCTCCATCTTCCCAAATCCTTCCACTTTTGATTTTCTAAATTTTCTCCGCTATACGAAGCTTTGCACTTTTCGAACGGCTGTTTTCCGAAAGTTCTCCGTCCGACGGCAATATAGGTTTTTTTGTTATGATTTTTATTTCAGGCTTTTTTCCGCATACGCATATGGGAAAACTCGGAGGGCAGGTGCACCCTTTAGCCATTGCCTGAAAAGCCTGCTTTACCAGTCTGTCCTCCAGACTGTGGAAAGTTATAACCCCGATCCTTCCGCCGCTTTTCAGAAGTGATACCGCTTTTTCGAGAGCCTCGCTCACCGCATCAAGTTCTCCGTTAACTTCAATTCTTATCGCCTGAAATGTTCTTTTGGCAGGATGCCCGCCTTTTTCTCTTGCCCCGGCAGGAACCGCGGCTTTTATAATTTCAACCAGTTCCAATGTAGTTTTAACCGGTCTGTTTTTTACTATAAATTCCGCTATTCTTTTAGCCCAGCGCTCTTCTCCGTAGGTTCCTATTATCCTCGTAAGCTCTGCCTCGGAATAGCTGTTAACCACGTCATACGCCGAAAAATCGCTGGTCGTATCCATCCTCATGTCAAGCGGTGCATCATGCATATAGGAAAATCCACGGCCTGCATCATCAAGCTGAGGGCTTGATACACCAAGATCCGCCATTATTCCGTCAAATGCCTCAATTCCGTTGCTTTCAGCCGCAATGTCAATTTCAGAAAAGTTTCCGTGATAAAGCTTAACTCTTTCCGAAAACTCCGAAAGTCTTTCCTCCGCCACTTTAAGCGCCAGAGGATCTCTGTCTATGCCTAAAAGTACCGCATCAGAGGTAAGCTCCAAAAGTCTTTTACTGTGCCCCGCTCCACCAAGAGTCATATCGCAGTATGTACCGTTTTTATCTGTTATAATTCCTCCCGCGAGTTCTTCCTTTAACACAGATACATGATTAAACTCTGGCATTTTTCTTATTCTCTACTTTCTGAGCGGTTTTTTCCAGAGGATGCTCTTCATCCAGTAAGTAACCGTGCCATACTTCGCCCGGCCATATTTCAATCTTATTAAGGTTACCGATAATGCTTACGTCCTTATCAATTCCCGCTCTTTCTCTGAGT
>JAZSAR010000257.1:0-3464 GCA_045601965.1 Clostridia bacterium | reverse complement strand
TCTTTTTCTTGCAATGCGTGATAATTTGTGCTATAATTCAAGCCGAAGGACGTGATACTATGGACTACAATTATCATACACATACGGTGAGGTGTCATCACGCCGTTGACACACCGGAAGAATACATAGAACGTGCAGTTTCCTGCGGTATAAAATATATGGGCTTTTCAGACCATGCACCTTTTCCCCATCCTGACGGAAATGAAGCAGGCTACAGAATGTGTGCATCTGAAGGCAGAAAATACTGTGACGAAATAAAGGCGCTTAAGGAAAAGTACAAAGGCAAGATAGAAATAGTTGTGGGGTTTGAAATGGAATATTTCCCCGACAGCTTTCCTGAAATGCTTGAAAGAGTTAAATCTTACGGTGCGGAATACCTCATTTTGGGTCAGCACTTTGCAAAGGAAGAATATTACCACGTTCCCCATACGGGAGCTGCCACTGACGATATGGAATATCTTAAGCTTTATGTAAAAACCGTAATTGAAGGAATGAACTCAGGTAAGTTTACCTATGTCGCCCATCCCGACCTTATGAGATATACGGGCGACGAAGAAATATATAAAGAAGAAATGCGGAAAATATGTATCGCATCAAGGGAAAGCGGTATTCCTCTTGAAATAAATTTCCTCGGAATATATGACGGCAGGCATTATCCTAATGAAGAATTCTGGTGCCTTGCGGCTGAAGAAAAAAGCCCGGTAACCTTCGGGTTTGATGCCCACGATGCAAAAAGGGCGTTTGATGGAAAGTCTCTTATAAAGGCAGAAGAAATGGTTAAAAGGCTTGGACTTAATTATATCGGAAAACCTGATATCTTATTTATATAAGGAGAATACTATGGACAGATGTGAAAGACTATTGAAAGAAACCGGTCACGCGGTTTTAATAACTTCTGACGAAAACTGCTATTATTACTCAGGCTTTACCGGGGGCGACAGCTTTCTTCTGATTGCGGACGGCTACCGCGGACTTTTTACTGACGGACGCTATACCGTTCAGGCAAAGGAAGAGGCACCGGATTTTGAAGTTTTCGACCACGATGTTATAAATAATCTTAAGAAAGTGGTGTCGGACAGAAAAATCGAAGTTGCGGGCTTTGAAGAAGCAAATATGACCGTTGCTACAATGGCACGCTTTACGGGAATATTTAAAATGATTCCCGCTGGCGGAAAGATAAATGCTTTAAGGAAAATAAAGGATGCGTCGGAAATTGAAAAAATAGCGGCGGCACAGACTCTTTCCGAGGCGGCATTTAATTATTTTCTTGAAAACGCAAGAGAGGGTATGACGGAAACGGAAGCCGCAAGCTTAATTGAAAGCTATATGAGGAAAAACGGGGCACGCAGGCCGAGCTTTGAAACAATCGTTGCATCGGGAGTAAGGGGAGCGATGCCTCACGCCAGGGCGGAGAATATAAAAATAGTTCCGGGCATTCCCGTGGTATGCGATTTCGGATGTGTTTTAGATAACTACTCGTCGGATATGACAAGAACGGTGTTTTTCTCCTATGCTGATGATAAGTGCAAAGAAATTTACAATATAGTAAAAGAAGCAAATCTTGCAGCCCTTTCCGTTGCAAAGGCAGGCGTTACAGCGGGTGATGTTGACAAGGCGGCAAGGGATATTATAGAAAAAGCGGGCTATGGAAAAAAATTTTGCCACAGCTTAGGTCACGGCGTAGGCCTGCAAGTTCACGAGATGCCCTATGCAAGAAGTAAAAGCGACGAAAGTTTAGAATGCGGAATGACACTTACAATTGAGCCCGGAATTTACGTTCCCGATTTTTGCGGAGTGCGCATCGAGGACCTTGTAATAATAGAGGAAAATAGCGTAAGAAACTTAAATAAAATAACAAAAGATATAATAATTCTGTAAAAAAATCATAAATATAGTATTTTTAGTAAAAAAAGACTTGAAATTTATAGAGATTTAGTATACAATATAAAGAGATTACATCAGAAAGGATGATAATAATGATATCTGCAGGTGAATTCAGAAACGGCGTTACCTTCGAAATGGACGGCAACGTATTTCGTATCGTAGAGTTCCAGCACGTAAAGCCCGGTAAAGGTGCGGCTTTCGTACGTACAAAAATTAAAAACGTTATTTCGGGAGGCGTAATTGAAAAAACATTTAACCCCACCGAAAAATTTGAAAAGGCTCACATCGACAGAAGAGAGATGCAGTATCTCTATAATGACGGCGAACTTTTCTATTTTATGGATCCCGAAACATTTGATCAGACACCTCTTGGTGAAGACACACTTGGCGATGCTCTTAAATTTGTTAAGGAAAACGACTCCGTAACAATTCTTTCCTACAAGGGAAACGTATTTGCAGTTGAACCCCAGAACTTCGTAGTACTCGAAGTTACCGAAACCGAACCCGGCTTCAAGGGCGATACAACAACAAACGTTACAAAGCCCGCTACTCTTGAAACAGGCGCTGAAATCGCTGTTCCTCTCTTCATAGATATCGGCGATAAGATCAGAGTTGACACAAGAACCGGCGAATATATGGAAAGAGCCTGAGTAAAAAATTTCAACAAAGAAATTTTTTACGGGAATCGTCACGAGCGTTGAAGCGGAGTGACGATATAAATAGAAAAACCGAACAGGTTTTTCCCGTGAAATTTCAACAAAGGAATTTTTATTGACACCATAAAAGAAAGGTGGAATAACCGTGAGTTTATTAACAGAAAAAGCGCAGTATCTTAAGGGACTTGCCGACGGCATGAACTTAAGCAAGGAAACAAACGAAGGAAAGCTTTTCACAGCAATCCTTGAAATGCTTGAAGAAACCGCTCTTGCAATGGAAGAAATCGTTGAAGTTCAGGACGAAATGCAGGACCAGCTTGATGAAGTTGATGAGTGCCTTGCTGACGTTGAGGAATTTCTTGATGAAGAATTAGACGATGAAGACGATGAGTATGATTTTGATGATGAAGGCGTTTTCATTGAATGCCCCAAGTGTGGCGACGAAGTTTATGTAGAATTCGATGCAATCAATGATGATGCGACAGTAGATTGTCCTAACTGCGGTGAGAAAATCGAAATTGAATTCGATTGCGACTGCGAAGATTGCGAAGACTGCGAATAATAAGAAGAAAACGCCGTGCAACGCACGGCGTTTTTTACACGAGGTAATTTATGAATATACAGATTTTCGGAAAAAGCAAATGCTTTGATACTAAAAAGGCAGAGCGCTATTTTAAGGAGCGAAGAATAAAATATCAGCTTATCGACCTTCCTGAGTACGGAATGAGCAAGGGCGAATATAATTCCGTTAAAAATGCCGTTGGCGGAATGGAAGCTTTACTCGATAAGGAAGGAAAGGCTTACAAGGATTTGTATATAGAATATACCCGTCCTTCCGATGTTGAAGAAAATCTTCTTGAAAATCCGGTGCTTTTCAAAACACCCATTGACAGAAACGGCAAGGCTGCAACGGTAGGCTACCAG
>JAZSAR010000256.1:0-13130 GCA_045601965.1 Clostridia bacterium | reverse complement strand
CCTGCCGCTAAAAAGCAGATTGCAGAGCTTACTGAGCTTGGTTTTGCAAACCTTCCCGTTTGTATTGCAAAAACGCAGTACAGCTTCTCCGATGATCCCACAAAGCTCGGTGCGCCCGAAAACTTTACAGTTACCGTTAAGAATGTAAAGGTATCTGCAGGTGCAGGCTTTATCGTTGTATTGACAGGCGATATATTAACTATGCCCGGCCTTCCCAAGGTTCCCGCCGCTGACAAAATCGAAGCAATCGTTAAAAAGGTTTACGGAGGCGACGGTATCAGCGTGCTTCCTGCCGCTAAAAAGCAGATTGCAGAGCTTACTGAGCTTGGTTTTGCAAACCTTCCCGTTTGTATTGCAAAAACGCAGTACAGCTTCTCTGATGATCCTACAAAGCTCGGTGCACCCGAAAACTTTACCGTTACCGTTAAGAATGTAAAGGTATCTGCTGGTGCAGGCTTTATAGTTGTATTGACAGGCGATATATTAACTATGCCCGGCCTTCCCAAGGTTCCCGCCGCTGAAAAAATCGACGTGGACGAATCGGGTAAAATAACAGGACTATTCTAAGGTTTTTAAGAAAGGACATTTGACATGGTAAGAATAGATTATTCCAAAACAGGTATTGAAAAAAGACAGCTTGATGCAATAAAAGGACAGATTGCAGAAGCTAAGAAATTGGTTGAGCAGGGCGGCGGCGCAGGCGACGACTTTTTAGGCTGGGTACGCCTTCCCGAAAACTATGATAAAGAAGAGTTTGCAAGAATTAAGGTTGCAGCAGAGGAAATAAAGAAAAATTCCGATGTACTTGTGGTTGTAGGCATCGGCGGCTCTTACCTTGGTGCAAGAGCGGCTATTGAAATGCTTAATTCTTCTTTCTCAAACCTTCTTCCGAAGGAAAAGAGAAACGCTCCCATCATAGTTTATGCAGGTAACAACATAAGCGGAAACTATATGCACGAGCTTATGGAATTTTTGGCTGATAAGGACTTTTCCGTAAATGTAATATCCAAGTCCGGAACAACAACAGAGCCTGCAATTGCATTCAGACTTCTGACGGATGCTCTTAATAAAAAGTACGGTACTGCAAAGGGCAGAGTTTACGTTACAACAGATGCTAAAAAAGGTGCTCTTAAAAATTTGGCTGACGAAATGGGCTATCCAACTTTCGTTGTGCCCGATGATGTAGGCGGAAGATTCTCTGTTTTAACAGCAGTTGGTCTTCTTCCCATTGCGGCAGCAGGAATTGATATTGATGCTATGATGAAGGGCGCATATGACGCCATGAAGGAATATGAGTCCGAGGAAAATGCCTGCACGGAATATGCGGCAGTAAGAAATATACTCTACCGTCAGGGCAAAACTCTTGAAATCCTTGCAAACTATGAGCCCAGACTTCACTATATCGGCGAATGGTGGAAGCAGCTTTTCGGTGAATCCGAAGGTAAGGACAACGAGGGTATTTTCCCTGCAGCTGTTGACTTCTCAACCGACCTTCACTCTCTCGGTCAGTACATCCAGGAGGGAAGAAGGAATATGTTTGAAACGGTGCTTACAGTTAAGACACCGCAGAATGATGTGACCGTTATAAACGACGAGAAAAATGTTGACGGTCTTAACTTCCTTACTGGAAAAACTATGGACTTTGTAAATAACAAGGCGTTCCTCGGAACATTGCTTGCTCATACTGACGGAAATGTTCCCAACATTGTGCTTGAAATTGAAACACTTGACGCATACAATTTCGGTGCTCTTGTTTACTTCTTTGAAAAAGCCTGCGGCATCTCCGGCTATACTTTAGGGGTTAATCCTTTCAATCAGCCCGGCGTTGAAGCATATAAGAAAAATATGTTTGCGCTCCTCGGAAAACCCGGTTATGAGGCACAGGCTGAAGAACTTTATGAAAAATTAAAAAAATAACTTGAAAAATTGTGCATTATATAGTACAATATAGTTAAGGAAGATAATTCCTATAAAAAACACAGGAGGTAACGGCTATGTTAAAAATTATTGTAGGTGAAAAAGGAACAGGAAAAACCAAAACTCTCATTGATGCGGTTCACGCAGCATTAGATTCCCAGAAGGGCAGTATCGTATTTATCAACAAGGGAACAAGACACACCTATGACTTAAGTTCTAAGATCCGTTTAATAAATACAGAGGAGTACGCAGTTGAAAATTATGATGCATTTTACGGTGTAATATGCGGCGTTCTTTCTCAGGATTTTGATATATGTGATATATTTGTTGACAGCATCACCAAAATCGTAGGCTGCAACGATGTACCTGCACTTTCCGCAATGCTTGATAAGGCAGCTGCAGTTTGCGAAAAGGCTAATGCAAACCTTACAATCACAATCAGCATCAAGGAAGAAGAACTTAGCGAAGGACTTAAGAAATATCTTTAATCAATAATTATAAAAAGCGGCAAAGCCGCTTTTTATATGTTAATCCTATTTACCCGGAGGTTTATTTATGTTATATCACAGCAGCAGAGACGTAACACTTGAAATTACGTCGGCAGAGGCTATTGTAAAGGGCTTGTGTTCAGACGGGGGGCTTTTTGTACCCGAAGAAATTCCGCACCTTTCTCTTGATGAAATTATAGCCCTTGGAAATATGAGCTACAGCGAAAGGGCGACGGAAATATTCAGCCTTTTCTTAACTGATTTCAGACGTAATGAGATAAAGGACTGCACATCCAAGGCATACACCAAAGAAAAATTTGAAACCGACAGTATTGCTCCCATATATAAGCTTAATGACCAGACTTATATTTTAGAGCTCTGGCACGGGCCTACCTGTGCATTCAAGGATATGGCTCTCCAGATTTTGCCTTATCTTCTTACAACATCCATGGAGAAAACAGGTACCGATAAAAAGGTTGCAATTTTAGTTGCCACAAGCGGTGACACCGGAAAGGCGGCTTTAGAAGGCTTCCGTGATGTTCCCGGTACAAAAATATTCGTATTTTATCCCACCGGCGGCGTATCTGAAATTCAGAAGCTTCAGATGCAGACTCAGGAGGGTGAAAACGTTGGTGTTTATGCCATCGAAGGAAACTTTGACGATGCGCAGAGCGGAGTTAAAAAGATTTTCTCCGATAATAATTTCAAGAATGAATTACGCGAAAGAGGATATGAATTATCCAGCGCAAATTCCATTAACTGGGGCAGACTTCTTCCGCAGATAGTATATTATGTATCATCTTACGCTGAGCTTGTGAAAAACAAGGAAATCTCCTGCGGTGAAGAGATAAATATCTGTGTTCCCACAGGAAACTTCGGTAATATTCTGGCGGCATATTATGCAAAGGAAATGGGGGTTCCGGTTAAAACCTTAATCTGTGCATCCAACAGCAACAATGTTTTAACGGAATTTATAAGAACAGGTGTATATAATAAAAACCGCGCCTTTGTTCAGACCATATCTCCTTCCATGGATATACTTATTTCAAGCAATCTTGAAAGACTTTTATATCATATGTCGGGAAATGATTCCGAACTTGTTAAAGAACTTATGGCAAGCCTTAATGAAACAGGCTGTTATGAAGTTCCGGAACGTATAAAAGAAAAGCTTAAAGAAAGCTTTTATGCGGCTTACTGCGATGATAAATTTACAATGCGTACAATAAGCGATATCGAAAGAAACTATTCTTATGTAATGGACACTCACACAGCGGTTGCCCAGAATGTGTATGAGCAGTATGTGGCTCAGACTCATGATAACACAAAGACTTTGATTGCATCAACAGCAAGCCCCTTTAAATTCAGCGGCAGCGTTGTATCGGCAATACTTGGTGAGGATGACACACCTGTGACCGATGATGAGTTTGTTCTTATCGAAAAGCTTTCGGAAATCGGAAAAATGACACCGCCCAAATCTTTATCCGCGCTTAAAGAAAAGGAAGTAAGATTCCCGAATGTTACGAAGAAGGAAGAAATGATTTTAAGGGTTAGTGAATTTTTAGCATAAAAAGAAAATATTATTTAATCTAAAAAAAGCAGCGTGCAGGAAACTGCACGCTACTTTCAAAGAGAGGATTAATCGCAGTCACACTTGTTCTTAAAGGTAGAACATTCTGTCTGGTTTGCCTTTGTCGCATTACCGGATTCTACCTTAATGGAAGTTGCGTGGCATTCGTGATTTTCGTTGTAGGCGCACTTTTCTGCGTCACAAACGATTCCGTCAAGACGGTGAGAGTTCTTATTCATAAAAACAAATCCTTTCAGAATCGGTATATCATTTCTATGCGCAATAAATAAAAGTGATATACCGTAAAAAAAATTTTGTACAAGAAGTACACTGTTAGTTTTGCCGGAAGGCAAAGTTTTATTCATGAAGAAACGCTTTTTCGAAATATTCGTATTAAAATTTCTTTGTTGAAATTTTAATACTCAAGGAAGGAGGGATGTTATGGCAATTTTTGCAATTTCAGATTTGCACTTACCAATCGGTGTGAAAAAGCCGATGGACATATTCGGAAAACGGTGGGAAAACTATGTTTACAGAATAAAGGAAAACTGGGAGCGGGAAATTACGGATGAGGATTTTGTGATAATTCCGGGCGATATTTCCTGGGCTACTTACTTAGAAGAAGCGAAAGCCGATTTTGATTTTATAGAAAAGCTTCCGGGGACAAAAATTATTTCCAAGGGAAATCACGATTACTGGTGGACCACTATGTCAAAGCTTAATAAATTCAAGGAAGAAAACGGATATAATTCAATTCATTTCATCCATAACAACTCCTTTATGGTAGGCAATGTAGGTATTTGTGCATCCCGCGGATGGATAACGCCATCCGATAAGGATTTCAAAGGGGAAGATGATAAAATTTATAAGCGTGAGCTTATAAGGATGGAGCTTTCCTTAGAGGATGCGAAAAGAAAGGGCGCAACAGAGTTTATAGCGGCAATTCATTACCCTCCTTATGAAGGATTTTTGGAGATTGCGGAGCGCTATTGTGTAAAATGGGTGCTCTATGGCCATCTTCACAGCGAAAACGCCGACAGTTATAATGAAATTTCACCATTCACGGCCCTTGTTTCATGTGACTATTTATCGTTTTTGCCAAAAAAAATTATATTATAAAAAATACTTGAAAAATTTTTATTATATGGTATAATATTACTTTAGATAGGCTAAACTGGATTTAGTGTGGTTTAGCTCTAAGAAAGGATGAAAGAAATGAGTTATACACTTGAGAATGTGGAAAAGAACAAAGTTAAGCTTACTATCGAAGTTGCAGCTGACGTGTTCGAGGAAGGTATGAAGAAGTCATACCAGAAAAACGTTAAGTACATTAACGTTCCCGGTTTCCGCAAGGGAAAAGCTCCCAGAAAAATGATTGAAAAAATGTACGGCGCAGGAGTATTTTACGAGGATGCAGTAAACTTTGTTATTCCCGATGCATATGATAATGCAGTGGAAGAAGCAAAAATCTCTCCCGTATCCCAGCCCGAAATCGATATAGTAACAATCGGAGAAGAGGATAAGCCTTTTGTATTCACCGCAGAAGTTTATACCAAGCCTGAAGTTAAGCTCGGTACATATAAGGGTGTTGAAATCGCAAAGGTTGAATTCAAGATTACCGATGAAGACGTTGATGCTGAAATCGGCAATATGCGTGAAAAGAATTCCAGAATGGTAACAATCGAAGACAGAGCTGCAGCTATGAACGACACAACAACCATCGACTTTGAAGGCTTTGTTGATGGCGTAGCATTCGAAGGCGGAAAGGGAACAGATTATGAGCTTGTACTCGGAAGCGGTTCCTTCATTCCCGGCTTTGAAGATCAGATAGTTGGAAAGAATATCGGAGAAGAGTTTGACGTTAACGTTACATTCCCCGAAGAATACCACGCTGAAGAATTAAAGGGCAAGCCCGCTAAATTCAAGGTAGCGTTAAAGGCTATTAAGGTTAAGGAACTTCCCGAGCTTGACGATGAGTTTGCAAAGGATGTAAGTGAATTCGATACACTTGATGCCCTTAAGGCTGATATCCGTGCAAAGCTTGAAAAGAACGCAGCTGAAAACGAAAAGCGCGAAATCGAAAATGCAGCACTCGAAGCAGCAGTTTCCGAAGCTGAAATCGATCTTCCCGAATGCATGGTTGACAATCAGGCAGAAAAGATGGTTGAGGACTATGCTTACAGACTTAAGAGTCAGGGCATTGACATGAAGCTTTACCTTCAGTATACCGGTATGACAGAAGAACAGATGAAAGAGCAGATGAAGCCCTCCGCTAAGGCACAGGTGCTCGGAAGCCTTGTTCTTGAAAAGATTGCCGAAGTTGAAGGCTTAGAAGCTACAGACGAAGATGTTGAAGCTGAATTCAATAAGATCGCTGAAGTTTACAAGATGGAAAAGGATAAGATTCGCGAGCTTATGAATGCAAATATCGATGCTATGAAGAGCGATATCGTAAACAACAAGGCTCTTGATATTCTTGCTGCAAATGCAAAGCAGGTAGCAAAGAAGGCTACAAAGAAAGCAGAAGCAGACGGCGAAAAGAAACCCGCAGCAAAGAAGACAACTACAAAGAAGGCAGAAACTGAAGGCGAAAAGAAGCCCGCAGCAAAGAAGACAGCTACAAAGAAGGCTGAAGCAGACGGCGAAAAGAAACCCGCAGCAAAGAAGACAACTACAAAGAAGACTGAAGCTGAAGAGGAAAAGAAGCCTGCTGCAAAAAAGACAACAAAGAAAGCAGCAGATGCTGAATAATTTAAGTATAAAGGCGGTCATATGACCGCCTTATATATACTAAAAAGGAGGATTTTTCATGGTTACAGCTATGAGTGCGAGAGAGGAATATTCCGGTGGGGAAAGCATTTATTCAAGACTTCTTAAGGACAGAATTATTTTCTTAAATGGTGTTCTAGATAACGCAACGGCGTGCAGTATCATTGCACAGCTTTTGTATCTTGAAAGCGAAGATCCGGATAAGGATATCTGCCTTTATATAAATTGCCCGGGCGGCTCTGTATCAGACGGCCTTGCAATTTACGATACCATGAAATATATAAAGTGCGACGTATCCACGATTTGCATTGGTATGGCGGCATCCATGGGCGCATTTTTGCTTTCCAGCGGTGCTAAAGGAAAGAGAATTGCGCTTCCCAACAGCGAAATTATGATTCATCAGCCTTCCTTGAGCAGTGTATATCAGGGACAGGCGACAGATATTGAAATTATGACAAACCAGATGATGCGCATCAAGGATAAGCTTAATACCATTCTTTCCGAGAATACGGGACGTGAGCTTTCCAAGGTAATTGAAGATACCGAGCGCGATTATTATCTCACAGCAGAAGAAGCAAAGGACTACGGTATTATAGACAAAATTATTTCCGAGAGATAATAATCCTTTTGGAGGTTTTATTATGAAAGATTCTGAAAAGAAAATATGCTGTTCTTTCTGCGGAAAGCTTCAGGGCGAGGTTAAAAGGCTTATTGCCGGCCCCGGTGTCTATATCTGCGACGAATGCATAGATGTATGCTATGACCTTATTTCTGAGGAAAACGAAGATCTTGATTTTGCTCCGACAGAAGGAAGCTCTCCCGAATTTACACTTCTTAAGCCGAAGGAAATCAAAGAAAGACTTGACGAATATGTGATAGGGCAGGAACAGGCTAAAAAGAGCCTGGCTGTTGCTGTATACAATCACTATAAAAGAGTAGCCGATAAAAAAGACGGCGAGGTTGAGCTTCAGAAAAGCAACATTCTTTTCCTTGGTCCCACAGGCGTTGGAAAAACCTATATGGCGCAGACTCTTGCAAAGATTCTTGATGTGCCCTTTGCAATTGCCGATGCAACAGCTCTGACAGAGGCAGGTTATGTGGGAGAAGACGTTGAAAATATTCTTTTAAAGCTTCTTCAGGCGGCAGATTATGACGTTGAGAGAGCGCAGAGAGGCATCATCTACGTTGACGAAATTGACAAAATTTCAAGAAGAAGCGAAAATCCTTCTATTACCAGAGATGTAAGCGGTGAAGGCGTTCAGCAGGCACTTCTTAAAATTTTGGAGGGAACGGTTGCAAATGTGCCTCCCCAGGGTGGCAGAAAGCATCCTCATCAGGAGTTTATACAGTTTGATACCACCAATGTTCTCTTCATCTGCTCCGGCGCCTTTGACGGGCTTGAGAAGATAATAAAGAAAAGACTGGGAAGTAACGTTGTCGGCTTCGGAAGTGATGTGGCAAGCAAAAAGGATATGGATACAGGAGAGTATTTCTCAAAGGTCGAACCCCAGGATTTACTTAAGTTCGGTCTTATTCCCGAATTTATAGGAAGACTTCCTATTGTGGTTGCTCTTGAAAATCTTGATAAGGATGCCTTGGTTAATATTCTTACAAAGCCTAAAAACGCCATCGTTAAACAGTATGCACACCTTTGTGATTATGACGGCGTAAAGCTTGAATTTGAGGATGATGCTCTACTGGCAATTGCAGAAAAGGCGATTAAGCGCGGTACCGGCGCAAGAGGTCTTCGTGCGATCATCGAAGGCATTATGGGCGACGTAATGTACGAAATCCCCTCAGAACCTTCTATTTCAAGAATAATAGTCACAAAAGAGTCTGTTGAAGACAGTAAAAGCGTGCTGGTTGAAAGAGAAGACGCAAACGATATAAAAAGTACGGGAACAGAAGGCTGACGCCTTCTGTTTTTTTGTATTTTGTATTGTGTTTTTTCGCATGTTGTGTTAAAATAAATATTGTTGCAGGGCAGGGGGTTACTCCTGTCTGGAAAATAAATAACAAAAGGAAGCGAAAGCTATGCGTACTGAAAGATTTTCCGTGTGGGTAAATTGCTTTTTGCCCGATGAAACTGAAACAACAGATATGGTGCAGGATAAAGAAATGCTTTACGAGGACAGAGGATTTCTTATACTTCCCGACAGCTACACCGATGACGGGAAACCCACACGCCTTGTAATAAACTGCCACGGAGCAGGAGGAACTGTGACCACCGACGATGCCCAGGGAGAACATCAGGCGCTTACTCACTATTTGGTTGCAAACGGCTACGCCGTTATGGACGTAAACGGTCTTCCGTATAAATACGCCGAAGAATACGGCATTGATTTAAGAAACAACATAGGAAGCCCCATCGCTGTAAGGAGTTATGTGAAGGCTTATAACTACGTTATTGAGCATTACAACCTACGACCTCAAGTGTTTGTTCATGGTGGCTCTATGGGAGGGATATCAAGCACAAATCTTGTTCTATCCGGTCAGATTCCGGTTATTGCACAGACGGGATTTTGCCCGGTACTTGATACATACAATGAAATTTTTCTTCATCCTTGGTGTTCCGGACTTCCTAAATTCGCACTGGGAATAATTTATGGCCTTGACAAGGACGAAACAGGAGAATATATTTATGATGAAGAAAAGGTTAAAGGCTTTAATCCTGTGGCCAACAAAAAAACAGAATGCTATCCTGTCCCTGTTAAGTTCTGGCAGTGTAAAAACGATGGGACAGTAAGCTTTGAGGTTACAAAAGCTTTTGTTGACCGCATAAAGAAAAACGGAGGATATGCCGTTTTACGAGCTTTTGAACAAGGCGGTCACGAGCCTCAGCTGGTGGGTGACATTCTTTCTGAAACCGCAGGAAAAAACATCTTTAACGGCCACACAATAGAAGTGAGACCGGCAGTTGAAGAAGCCTTTATATGGATAAGAAACTTTGATTGAGCAGAGGTTAAATATGAGCGAATATGAAAAATTGCATTCCGGAGAGTTGTATCTTCCGGGAGACGAGGAAATAATGAATGAGCAGTCAAAGTGCCTTGAAAAGCTCTATGACTTTAACAATACCCGTCCTTCTGAAATGGATAAAAGATGCACGCTTTTAAGAGAAATGTTTGCCGAAATCGGTAGCGGATGCTATATAGAGCCTCCTTTCCATGCTAACTGGGGAGGACATCATGTGCATTTCGGTAAAAATGTGTATGCCAATTTCAACTTGACAATGGTAGACGATACACATATATACGTGGGAGATAACACCATGTTCGGCCCCAACGTGACCGTGGCAACGGCTGGACATCCTGTTTTATCTGAGCTTCGCGAAAAAGGATATCAGTATAACGCACCCGTCAGAATCGGAAAAAACTGCTGGATAGGGGCGGGAGCACTTATTCTTCCTGGTGTAACAATCGGAGCTAACACGGTAATTGGTGCAGGAAGCGTTGTAACAAAAGACATTCCTGAAAATGTGGTTGCAGTAGGAAATCCCTGCAGAGTACTTCGGGAAATAGGTGAAAAGGATAAAAAGTATTATTTTAAGGACAGAGAAATAAAGCTTTGAGCATTAGGAGGCAGTTATGGACCTAAAGGAAAAGATAAGGGCGGGTAAAAGCATTTGCGGAACACTTGTTAATATTCCGGCCATGTGCATTGCTGAAATGATGGGGTATTTTGATTATGACTATCTTTGGATTGATCTTGAACATTCGGCAATTACCCTTGACGTGTGCTATTCGCAGATAGTTGCGGCAAAGTCTGTCGGAAAGCAGGTCTTGATACGAGTTCCTCAAAATGATCTGACATACACCAAAAAGGTTCTTGAGATGGGTCCTGACGGAATTATTTTCCCCATGGTGCGAAGTGCAAAGGAAGCAAAGGAGCTTCTTTCGTATACCTTGTACCCACCCTACGGAAACAGGGGATGCGGCCCACAGCGTGCTGTGAGATACGGCGTAGACGATGAAATTCAATTCTTCAAGGAGGGACATGGCAACCTCTGCAGATTTCTGCAGATTGAATGTAAAACCTTTATTGACGAGATGGAAGAAATTGCGAAAAATCCTTTTGTTGACGGATTTATTTTAGGACTTGCGGATTTGTCCGGCTCAATAAACGAAATCGGCGACTTTTTCGGAGAAAATAATCTTGCACTTGCAAAAAAGGCAATTGAAATTGCAACAAAACACGGTAAAATTGTTGGTTCGGCAACTCTTGCCACAGATGAAGCAACACTTAAAATGCTTCACGATATGGGGATAAAAATGATAACCTGCGGCTCTGACTTCAATTACATTGTAAATGGTGCAAAAAAGACTTATGAAGCAGTAAGCAGGGTTATAGGTAAATAAGGAGGAGTAGAAAAATGGAATATTCCAAGCAGTTCAAATCTAAAAAAGAACTTATTCAAAGTAAAACGGTTTGTGTGGGTTTTGACGGATTTATAGATTATATTATCCGCCCGGTAGAGTCAAGACAGGACGAAGACAATTGCACATATTTTCCAACAATAGACAAGTTTGGCGAGAAAATCACAAGCCTTGCGGGAAGAAGCGGAAATGTTGAATTAATCATAACCAACACGGATTTTGGCGGATGCGGTCCTCACTATGCCAATGGTCTTGCAAATATGGGCGTTTCGTGCACCTGTATCGGAGCTTTAGGTTATCCTGAAAAGAACCCTGTTTTCAACTTAAACGAAAACTGCAAAACCATAACCGTCAGCGAACCGGGCTATTCCTATGTGTTTGAATTCGGCGACGGCAAAATTATAATGAGCGACATTGAAAAAATCAGCCGCCTTCGCTGGAGCGACCTTATTGAGCGCATCAGCATTGACGAAATGGTTGCATATTTTGAAAAGGCGGACATCATAACGCTTGTTAACTGGAGCTATCTTGTTCACTTCCACGAGATATACGAAAAGTTTTTAGAAACAGTTATGCCCCGTCTTAAAAAGAAGGACAGAAAGATATATATCGATATTGCAGACTGTGCAAAAAGACAGCCTGAAGAGATAAAGGCGGCACTTAAAATGTTCGGAAAGTATTCTGCTTATGCTCCCACATATCTTGGTTTAAATAAGAGCGAAGCTATGGTTATGCACTCCGTTTTATGCGATGGCGAATACGAAGGCTCACTTCCCATTGCAAGAGCGATTAAAGAATATTCCGGCATCGGTACGGTTATAATTCATCCTGTTGACAGCTCTGCCGCAGTATATGACGGCGGTGAGGTTGAAGTTTCGGGAATCCTTTGCGAAAAACCGAAAAAAACCACAGGCGGCGGTGATAACTTCAATTCCGGTTTCTGCGCAGGACTTCTTGGCGAGCTTGATATAAAGAGCTGCCTTGTTTCGGGGATGACAACATCCTATCTCTATGTTAAAAACGGAAAGTGTAACAGCTTTGACGATATTGCAGAAACAATGAAAATGTACGACACTCAGGCGTAATATAGGACCAAAAATGCATAATATAGCATCTTGAAAAAAGTTTTTCGGGATGCTATAATTATTTTAAGAGGAGGGGGATTTATATGTATAAGATAACAGTTCCCGTAATGAATTCCACGGTTACAAGAGTCGGAAGAGAAGAAAGCCTTAAGGAAATAGAAAAGTTTAAAGCAGCAAGGGTTCTTCTTGCTTTTGAAGATCTAAATGAAGATAAAGAAAAACGAGAAAAAGAATTTGACAACCTTAAAGTAAACACGGAGTTTTTTAAATCCTACGGTTATGAGGTTGGAGCTTGGATTGTGCCTCTCAATTCCAAAAACGAAGATTATCAGGATATGATAAAGATAAACGGAAATCCCGTAAAAGGTCTTAAGTGTCCTTCCTGCGAAGGCTTCAGAGCTTTTGCGAGAGAATATTATAAGGGGCTTGCCGCATCGGGCGTTGATATGATTTTAATTGATGACGGCTTCCGCTACAGTATTTTAGGTGACGCTCCTGCTTGCTTGTGCCCCTGGCACTTAAAGGAAATTGAAAGACTGACGGGCGAAGCAAAAACCGTTGACGAGCTTCGTGAATATATAATAAAGGGCGGAAAGAACAAGTACCGTGATGCCTGGCTTACGGCTAACGGAAACGCTATGTGCCTATTTGCAAGCGATATGAGAAAAGCTGTAAACGAAGTTAATCCCAATGTGAGAATCGGTCTTTGCGCCTGCATGGGACAGTGGGATATTGACGGAGTTGATGCCTCCGAGCTTGTAAAGATTTTTGCGGGAGATACAAAGCCTTTCATGCGTTTTATCGGCGCACCCTACTGGGCGGTAAACAGAAACTGGGGAAATCAGGTACAGGATGCAATCGACCTTACAAGGGTTGAAAAATCCTGGATGAAGGATTCGGATATCGAAGTAATTGCCGAGGGCGATGT
>JAZSAR010000255.1:0-3052 GCA_045601965.1 Clostridia bacterium | reverse complement strand
TCGGTGCTAAGTAAATCATTATTTACTTCTTCGCAGAGCAATGAGTGATCCAGGCAGGAAACCTCATATTCGCCCTTGGGTGAGTGAAGCTCGAAAACTTCAATTACGTTGTCCTTATCCTTTAAGAGCTCACCGGGAAGGTACAAGGTTCTCTGAGGGCCTACATCCCAGAAACGGCCAAGGTTAAAGCCGTTTACAAATACACAGCCCTTGCGCCAGCCTCCCATATCGCAGAAAGTATCAACGCCTGCCTTGGCATCGAATGTACCCTTGTAGAAGCAGGGAGTATCTGTCTTTACGATGCCTTTTTCATAAGAAAGCTTTGAAAGGTCTGAAAGAGGCAGACAGTCGATGGTAAAGCGCATATTGTTGGCATAGTTGTAAAGGAAGCTGCCGTCCGCATTTTCAATGTTGACACGAACTGAGCCGAGTATTCCCTTATAGTCGTAAATTCTGTGGCCGTAGTTGATTCTTCCCATATTTTCAACAAGGATGGTAAGAACGCTTCCACCTTTCTTTACGGTAAAGGTAATGTCAGGGTTTTCCGCATCACGAAGGTGGGTGCCGATATACTTTCCGTCAATGTAAACAGTTGCTCTGTCTGCAAGACCGTCAATAATTAAATGTCTTACGCGGTCATCCGTATAGCGGATTTCGGAGCGGTAGCAGATAAAGCCGAAGTTCTGGTCAAGATCTTCCATACAGATGGTTCTGTTTGCCTTAACCCTTTTATCCGAGAGATTATCAAGGTTTGAAAAGAGGGGAGCGGACTCTGTAAGGGTGATTTTTTCAATGGACTGAATTTCAAAGTCGGGATCAATGTGCTCTCTTTTTTCCTTGCCCAAATATTCGTCAAGCACGTCGCGGAGGGCGTAGTACTTTCTTGTGGGTGTGCCTTCCTCGCTTATGGGTGCGTCATAGTCATAGCTTGTCATAAGGGGAGTGTAGGCGGTATTGCCGACACTGTGAAGTGCGCCTGAGGTAAATTCAAAGTTGGTGCCGCCGCAGAACATATAGAAGTTTACGCAGGCACCCATTTCAAGCGCCTTCTTGAAATATGCTGCCATTTTAACGCCGTCGCCGCCCTTATAGAACTTACGGCCCCAGAACTGAATCTGTCCTGTCCAGGCTTCACCGCTCATTAAAGGCTTATCGGGCTGAAAAGCACGAAGCTTTTCAAACTGGGCAATTGAGCCGGGGTCTGCCCCGTGGTCAATGCCGTTCCAGTTATCGGAAAGTGTTCCGTTTATGTACTTAAAATCGTCAACGCCGTTGGCACTTACAAAGGGAACGTCGATATTTTCGTTTCTGTAAAAGTCGCAAAGCATCTGTAAATATTCCAAGTCGTCGCCGAAGGAGCCGTATTCGTTTTCAAGACCAACTAAAATTACGGGGCCGCCGTTGGTGTGAAGATAGGGGCGGATTTTGTCGCAAAGCACCTTGTTATATTCGTTTGCCGCTTCCATATAGCCGGGATCGCTGGAGCGGACACAGATGGTTCTGTCCTTTAAGAGCCAGCTGGGAAGACCGCCCATTTCCCATTCACCGCAAAGGTAGGGAGAGCAGCGGAGAATTACCTTAAGGCCGCACTTTGCACAAAGCTCCAAAAAGAGCATAAGGTTTGCTCTTCCGTCAAAGCAGTATTCTCCTCTTTTAGGCTCCGTCAAGTTCCAGGGAACATAAGTAGTAACGGCGGTTAAGCCGAAATCCTTCATCAGGCGAAGTCTTCTTTCCCATCCGCCGGGAAGGGTTCTGAAATAGTGAAAGTCACCGCTGACAAGGAAAAATTTCTCGCCGTCCAAATAAACGCCGTCTTTTTTTATTTCAACTGTTTTTGCCATAAAAACACTTCCTTTTCATTATTATATCTCAATTTTACCATAGCAAAAAGGGGGTGTCAAGTGTACCTGTGTTGCTTTTTTATGCGGTTTTTTACAATTCGTTGGATATTATGTCGAACGAAAAATGGTAAAAAATGGTAAAAAGTTCTTGCATAAATTGGTAATTTATGGTAAAATGCAGTTACAGACAAAAATAAATAAAAAACAGAAGAAAAATGAAATTTAAGGTTTGAAAGGATGGAATTAAAATGAAAGAGAAATTAAAGGTGCTTGTAATTGATGACAGCCGTGAGGTGGAGGAAGGAATAACAGCCTATTTAAAGGATTCCGGAGAAAGAGAAATTGAAATCGTCGGCTTTTGTGCCAATGGAAAAGATGGCCTTGAAAAGATAAGTCTTCTTAATCCCGATGCCGTAATTCTTGATATAGTAATGCCGGTGCTTGACGGAATAGGAGTGTTAAAGGCTTTATCCAGAGCAGAGAAAAAACCGGCAATAGTGGTTCATTCAGCGCTTTCCGGCACGTATGTTTCCAATATGGTTTCGCTCTACGGCGCGGACTATTACATAACAAAGCCTGCATCTTACGAAACGCTTTTTGAAAGAATAAAAATGCTCCTTTGCCCGGACAATACAAAAAAGAGCGAGGGAGAAGAGGGTGCAAAGGCGCTTGAATTAAAGGTTACGGGCGTTATTCACAATGTAGGAATTCCCGCAAATATAAAGGGCTACAGCTATTTAAGGGATGCAATTATGATGACCGTAAAGGATTCAGAGCTGATGCACGCCGTAACAAAACAGCTTTATCCCGAGGTTGCAAAGCGCCATAAAACCACCTCCTCCCGTGTTGAGCGCGCCATCCGTCACGCCATCGAGGTAGCCTGCACAAGAGGCAACGAGGAATTTTTCTACAAGCTTTTCGGCTATACCGTAAGCACCCTTAAGGGCAAGCCCACAAATTCGGAGTTCATCGCATTAATCGCAGATAAGCTCCGATTGGAGATGAACGTGGGCTGAATAAGATAGTCTCTCCTTCTAATTTTCTCAATCCCCTTTGAAAAAAGATGCCAATCGGGCATCTTTTTTCGTTTAATTTGACACTTGCGGTAAGGAAGATTTTGTGATACAATATATACTGCAGATTTCTTATTTAATGGGAGGTTTTACTGTGAATAAAGAAATAAACGAAATTGCTGAAAGATTAAAGGGACT
>JAZSAR010000254.1:0-2740 GCA_045601965.1 Clostridia bacterium | reverse complement strand
GTGTATGCCGCACGTCACGACCTGACACCGGATGCGACAGGCAACTATTTCGACATCACGAACTATGTATGGACCTATGTGCGTATCGGAGAAAACGAGGGCAGGGCAAACGGATACTTAAAACAGCTTTCTGCACCCGCTTTAGAAAAGGACGGAATCATTTATCTGCCTTTGACATATGCATCAGATATGTTCGGATGGAAGACGGAAAAGCTTGCGGAAGGTACCTATGCGGTTTCTGCAAAGAATATACCGGTAGATACGGCAAAAGCTGTACTCGGTCACTTGGAGTAAGGAGGGGTTTTTATGAAAAAAATAATATCTTTGGTTTTATCTCTTTCTTTGATTCTTACTCTCCTTATGGCGTTTACCGTAAGCTATGGAGCAAACCTTACGGATGTTAAATTCACAGAAGATGAAATTCCCCTTAAAGGCAAAATTACATCTGCCGTTGTGAAAACTCTTGAAGGGGCGGAAATTCCGCCTTCCGGTGCAAATGCCGCACATATGGGCGGTGGGATTGCCGTTAATGTAAATGAGCGTTTTAATGACGGCTATGCGGTTGAAAAAAACACGGAAAGTATACAGAGTATAATCGTTATAGGCACAAAGCTTATGATTGATTTTGAGCTTTCTGAGGAAATGGAATTTTCTGCTGTAAGAGTTTATGCCGGTGGTGCGGCAGTTGGCTTTAATCAGCGACTTATGAAAGATGCGTACCTTTCGGTTTCAGGTGACGGGGAAAATTACGAAAAGGCGGATAAACAGACATTTGAAAGTGCAAATCCTTACGGAGACCTTGTCTTTAAGAAAGACGGAAAAGCATACAATGTTAAAACTAAGTATTTCAGAATCACAATTGAAAGCGTAAACGGCTGGGGCGAATGGGAATGCGAAGAAATAAGCCTTGTAAAAAAAGATGATTCCCTTGAAACAAAGACGATAGAAGCTACATCCGGCGGCAGCAGTGAAAAGGCTGATGCAAATTCGGCATACGGAAAAACCTTAAGCCGCACCGGCTGGGTATATTCTTCAAGTTCTGCAATAACCTATGCGGGAACCGGTGCCGCTTTTGACGGAAACCCTTCAACCTACTGGCATTCGGATTATACGGTAACAGACGGGAAAATCACCTGGAAATATGAATGCCCCCATGCCATAAATATTCAGTTCGGAAAAAGTCTTGATGTGTCAGGCTTTAAGTACACTCCGAGAACGGATAACAACACAGGAACAATTATTGAATATGCAATCTTTGCATCCTTTGACGGGCTTAGCTACGAGCAGATTTACGAAGGAAAGTTTGACTATTCCGACGGCAGAGGGGATAAGTATGCATCCTGGGGCAACGTCAGTGCAAAGGCAATTCAAATTGAAATATTAAAAAGCGAAGGCGGCTTTGGAACAGCGGCGGAAATCAATCTCCTCACAGGTGGCGAAGGAACAATCATAAAAGGTGACAGAAAAATAAGCTATGAAGCTCCTCTTACAGAGGAAATGGAGCTTGCAGCAAAGACAATAAACTATGATAAATCCTGGAAAATTTCTGCCACAAGCGAGCAGAAGGACAACAAAATCGGCAAGGCGTTTGACGGCAATCAGAATACCTACTGGCATACAGACTATGTTGTAACAGACGGGAAAATCACCGACAAGGATAAGCTTCCGCATATCATAACCGTTGAATTTCCCGAAGTTATGGATATTTCCGGTATGAACTATTTCCCGAGACTTGACCAGAGCAGTGCGGGAATGTTTAAGAACTTTAAGATTTATGCATCGCCTGACGGCGTTGCATTTGAAGAAATATTCGAGGGCGGATTTTCCCACGGCGTCGGAAATGCCGACCGTTCAAGAAAAAGCATTTCCTGGGGAAATACACCTGCGAAGGCTATAAAAATCGAAGTTACAAGTGCAGACGGTGATTTCGGAAGTGCAGGTGAAATATCCTTCCTTAAAGATACCAAGAGGGATAAAAGGGTATTTGATACAAGCTCCTGGACGGCGAAAACAAATTCTCAGGTAAGCTGGGGACCTATAAGCTGTATTCTTGACGGAAATCCCGCAACGGTTTGGCACACAAACTATGTTGCGGAGGGTGCAACGGTTGTAAGCAGAGATAAAGGGCCCTTCTGGGTTGAAATTATTCTCCCGAAGGCAGAGGTTGTAACAGGATTTGAATATACCCCCAGAAGCAACGGAAACCACGGAAGACTCCTTGAATATGATGTATATTTTTCATCATCTGATGAGGGTGAAAAAATAAAGGTTTACAGCGGTAAAAACAGTGCCGATTCAAGCTCCACCCAGGTTATTGATTTCGGTGTAGGGATGGAAGTCAAGAAGGTTTATATCGATATCATAAAAAGCCACGAGGGCTTAGGCTCAATGTCTGACTTTATCTTAACGCCTGGTGAAAAGGATACCGAGGTTCTGCCTATTGCCGATGCTGTGGAAAAAATGTACGAAACCCTTCTTATGCCCATCGACAAAACCAATTTCACCGCGGTAAGTAATGTGGATATATCCGACGGGAAAAAGCTTTCCTTTGCTATTGATGACGGCGTTGGAAGCTTCTGGCAGTCTGATGTTGCCGAAGGTGACGTAACCTTTGATGTAAACTTCGGCGGCACTTACACCTTCAAGGCGGTTAATATAACTCCGAGAAACTCCAATGACTATATGGGCTACTGGAATAAGTTTGATGTGTATTACACAAAGGACGGAAATGAGTATACAA
>JAZSAR010000253.1:0-5588 GCA_045601965.1 Clostridia bacterium | reverse complement strand
CCCCCATTGTCATTTATAATCAATAATATTTTTCGCCGTATATTCATCGGTAATCAAAGTGTCAATCAAATTCGTCCTCATAGCACCGACGATTGCCGCTGTTTTGTCTTTTCCGCAGGCAACAGCTATTGTTTCCTTTGCCTTTTTTAAGTTTTCCTTTGTCGCACACAGCGTGTTTTCGTAAAGCTTTAAGATGTTTCCCTCTTCATCAAAAAAGTGAGTTGATACATCCCCTATTGCCGAGTTGCATTTTTCGTTATATCCAAAGCTTTTTCCAAGGGTTTCGATGCTGTCTCTGTTTCCGATTCCGACAATTGCTATATCAATGCTGTTCCAGAGGTCGTAAAGCTTTTTATAATAGGATGTTTTTTTGAAAAGCACAGAATCCTCAAAGTTATCGGGGCGATAGGGAAACCAGGCATACTTTACCTCAGCACCAATTTTATCCGCAAAGCTTCTTGCAAGCTCATTAGAGGCAAAGCAGGACTCTTCTAAGTCCGTTGCTCCGAAAAGGGGAAAAACCGTATTCCCCTGTGCATTGACAGAAGGAAGCTCTGAAATCAGCTTCTGCACGGTGTGTCCCCAGGATATGGCGATTTTCTTATTGCCGCTTTTAACAAGAGTCTCTATATATTCACAGGCTCTTTTAACCGTCATTAAAAGCAAAAGCGATTCATCAAGGGCACTTACACCGCATACAACCGCATTTTTAATGCCAAACCTTTCGCACAGTGCCTGCTCCAAGTCCTTGCAGGTAATTTCCGGATCGTGAATTTTTATTTCAACTATATTTTCCTTTACAGCATCTGTCAAAAGCTTCGAAACCGTCTGACGGGATAAATTCATTATATCTGCGATTTCGCTCTGTGTGTAGTTTTTTTCATAATATAAAATTGCCGCTTCCTGCATCTGCTTCTTGCGAATATCCATACTTCATCACCTTATGGTTTATTATAGCAAGATTCAGCCTCTATGTCAACTTTAACATTTGTTGTTGACAAATGTTAAGAGGAGTGCTATAATTTCATTATACTTAAATTAAGGAGTGAAAACCATGTTAGTTACAATGAAGGAAATGCTTGAAGATGCAAAGAAAAACCACTATGCTCTTCCCGCATTCGACGTAAGTAATTATGAAATGATGAAAGCTGTACTTGAAACCTGCGAAGAGGAAAAGTCCCCAGCCCTTCTTATGGGATTGGGCGTTGACCTTAAGGGTAGAGACTTAAATCTTCTCACCTCAATGATTAAAGGAGCATCGGAGTTTTACAACATTCCGATTTGCTTCCATTTAGACCACGCTACAGACCTTGAATTTATAAAGAGCGCAATCGGTGCAGGCTTTTCATCCGTAATGTTTGACGGCTCTGTATTGCCCTTTGAGGAAAATGCCAAAAAGACAGCGGAAGTCACAAAATTTGCCCATGCAAAGGGAATTACCGTAGAAGCGGAGCTCGGTCACGTTGGTAACGCCAGCGTAGGAAGCATCAGCGAAACCGGAACAGATACCGATCCCGGCGAAAGCCTCACTGTTCCCGAAGAGGTTAAAAAGTTCGTTGAAATCACCGATGTTGACGCGCTTGCCGTAGCCATCGGCACCGCTCACGGAGTATATCAGAAAACTCCCGAGCTCAGAATCGACCGCCTTGACGAAATCACCGCAATATGCGACAGACCCCTGGTTCTTCACGGCGGAAGCGGAACACCCGACGACCAGATGAAAAACGCCATTCACCACGGTATTACAAAGATAAACATTTATTCCGATGTGCTTTTTGCTCTTAATCAGGGACTTAAAAACTATCTTAACACCATGACCAATCCTTCCACCTGGCCCTTCCTTGTATATGAGGATGCCATAAAGATGATGAAGGATGTTGTCCGCGAAAAGCTCAGAACTTTCGGAAGTTCGGGAAGGGTGTAAGGTGATATTATGAAGACAAGAGCAGCTCGCCTCTATGGAGCAAACGACGTAAGACTTGAAGAATTTGAGCTTCGTCCCATAACTTCGGGCGAAATTTTAATAAAAATAATTTCAGACAGCGTATGTATGTCAACTCATAAAACCATTTTGCAGGGTAAAAACCATTTAAGAGTTCCTGATGACGTGGAAGAAAATCCCGTTATAATCGGTCACGAATTCTGCGCCGAGGTTGTCGAGGTCGGAGATAAGTGGAAGGATTCCTTTAAGGTTGGCGATAAAGTTGTTATGCCTCCCGTTCTTGCATATCTCGGCGGCCCCGAAACAGTAGGCTATACTTTCCGCGAAATCGGCGGTGTTTCAACCTACTCCATCGTTTATGAACATATTTTAGACAACAACTTCTTAATGAAGCTTGAAAGCGATTCCTATTTCAACGGTTCTCTGATTGAGCCTGCCTCCTGTGTTATAAGAGGATACAAGGCAAGTTTACATCTCAACGAAGACCTGCTCCCCTATGCCGGAATAAAAGAAGGCGGCAAGGTGGCAATTCTCGCAGGCTGCGGCCCTATGGGACTTGTAGCAATCGACATCGCTCTTCACGGAAATGTGAAGCCTTCCATGGTTGTTGTAACCGATATCGATCAGGCAAGACTTGACCGTGCAGCATCAATCTTTTCCGTTGAAAAGGCAAAAGAAGACGGAATCGAGCTGATTTTCGCTGCCACCTCCGACAAGGATGAGCTCATGGCAATATCCGGTGGCACAGGTTTTGACGATGTATTTGTATATGCTCCCGTTTCTTCCGTAGTTGAACTCGGCGATGCAATTTTAGGCTTTGACGGTTCCTTAAACTTCTTTGCAGGCCCGCTTGACAAGAAATTCAGCGCCAACTTCAATTTTTATAATGTTCACTATGCCCAGCACCACGTTTCCGGTACAAGCGGAAGCACTCCCGAAGATATGAGGGATATATTAAAGCTCATAGGCGAAAAGAGACTTGATCCTTCGGTTATGATAACACACATCGGCGGTATTGATGCGGCAATTGAAACCACCGTCAACCTTCCGAAAATCCCCGGAGGAAAGAAGCTTATATATACTCATATTGAGCTTCCTTTAACCGCTCTTTCAGATTTTGAAGAAAAGGGCAAAACCGACGAAAGATTCAAGGTATTGGACGAGCTTGTTAAGGCAAATAACGGCCTCTGGTCTACAGAAGCGGAAAAATATCTTTTAGAAAATTTCTGACAATTAAAACGAAAAGAAGAGACATCCTTGGGCTGTCTCTTCTTTTTTTGCCGCTATTTAACGAATTCGCACTCCCACCTTCCTGTTATATGAAGCGGCGCATCGGCTTTTGAGTGACCGTACATTTTTTCAATTATGACTTTATATTCTTCGCCTGATTTTAGCATTGTATCTTTCAGGTAAAGGTTAACCGATACCTTGCCCTCGCTGACAGCGCCTTTATCTCCTTCTTCATAAGAAAGCCTCGCCTTTATTACTTCTTTATTATTGCTATCCAGTATTTCGTATTCCGAAACAGAGAGTTCCTGAATGTATGGGAAAGGTGCTTCTGTTGGGTTTTCAAAGGTTAAATTCAGCCTGACAACGGCATTTCCATTTTCGGGCGTTACTTCTGAAATCCTGACTTCTATTTCCTCAGTGGCGTTTTCATACTTTGTTCCGGTTATAGCTCCGTCAAAACGAACAATATCGCTGAAAAAGCCTTTGATTGATTTTGCCAAGGGTGTCATTGTAACAGTTACAATGCAAAGCATCAATACCGCAGCAATCAACACCGTTTTCTTTAATATATTTCCCGTTCTTTTATTTCTGCGCTCATTAACATATCTGATATTATCCGATTCCCTCGGAAGCTTCATATTGTTTTTCACGATTTCAGCGTGGTTTTTAAGCCTCTTTTCCAGTTCAGATATTTTCATTTAACGCATCTCCTTCCAGTAAATTTTTAAGTTCATTAAGTGCCTTTTTTGTTTTGTATTTTACGGTTGAAACAGGCACTTTCAATGTGCGGGCGACCTCTTCATAGGTCATATCATTGTAAAACCTGAGAGTTATGTATATTGATAACTTAGGGCTAAGTTTACATATACAATCCATTATACCTATTTCATCTGTCGGTATATCGTAAAATACATTCAGATTGTCCGTCAGCTCCTCGGTAAACTTTTGTTTTTTCAGATAGTCCTTACATTTATTAATCACTATTCTCGTAAGCCAGGTTTTGAAATATTCTTTGTTTTTCAGCGACTCAAAAGATTTAATTGCTGACAAAACCGCATCCTGCACGCAATCCTCGGCATCTTCCGTGCTGTGGAGATAACCCAATGCAACCAGGAACAAAGACTTTTCACATTCTTTGTATTTTTGTTCGAACACTTCCTGCATTCTTGTTCCTCCTTCCATTTTTGTAAAAGCCTTTACATCTATTAGACGATTCTGATACGAAAAAAGTCAAAGATAAAACAATTTTTGGGCTTTAATATCCGTAATGGATAAAAAGCTTCTTTCGGCGAATAATTTATCTTAAATTGCTGAAAATATAAACAGAACAATGCAATTGGAGGTAAAAATATGTTTAAACACGAAAAATTACTTTTTCATCCGGTAGAAGTTGAAAAACCGAATCCGCAGTATGCTGTATTGCTTCAGGAACAGCTTGGCGGCGGAAACGGAGAACTTAAAGCAGCTATGCAATATATTTCTCAGAGCTTTCGTATCAAAGATCCTGAGATTAAGGATTTGTTTTTGGATATAGCCGCTGAAGAGCTTGGACATATGGAAATGATTGCACAAACCATTAATATGCTGAACGGTCACGATGTTAATGCCCAAAATGTTCAGGCAGGAGAAATACAATCCCATGTCCTTTTAGGCTTAAATCCCGGTCTTATAAATTCCTCGGGATACTCATGGACCGCTGATTATGTAACAGTCACAGGCGATTTGTGTGCCGATATATTAAGTAATATTGCATCTGAACAGCGTGCAAAAGTAGTTTATGAATACTTGTACCGGCAGATAGATGATAAAAAAGTAAAGGAAACCATTGATTTTCTTCTTAACAGAGAAGAAGCCCATAATCAGATGTTTCGTGATGCATTTAATAAAGTACAAAACAGCGGTTCAAATAAAGATTTCGGCACAACAAAAGCAGCCAAAATGTATTTTTCAATGTCCGATCCCGGACCTGATGCATTTGCCAATAACAAAACTACTGCACCGTCATTTGAAAACTGATATTTGCAGTTATAAAGACCATTTTTCGAAATATGCGATAAGCAAAACAAAGAAGACATCCGATTGGATGTCTTCTTTGTTTTGGAAGAGCCGAACAATAAAGATGCATTATATTCTATATATTAGAAAAGCTACCATTGTCAACACTAAGCTTGCCAATGTACCCAACAAATATTTATTTCTAAAGTCAATCTTGTCTTTTAAATCACTAGTTCTAGCCCAAGTTTTTATAGTGATAATAATAGCAATAGTGGCAAAGTCCCCCAAAAAAGCGAAAATAAAAACTAATACCCTCTCTAAAATACCTATTATAGAACCAACATCAAACAATTTATAACAACCTGTTTCCGGAAAAAGATCCTGAAAAAGTTTATTTATAAAAACAGAAGATGGAATAATT
>JAZSAR010000252.1:0-14247 GCA_045601965.1 Clostridia bacterium | reverse complement strand
AAGTGAAACGGAGGACGAAATCATTGCCATTCACTTCAAGGTAAATGCCGATCTTTTTCCCGACCTCACCGCACTTACTCCGAAGGATTCCAAAATAGCCGGTGAGCTTTTCAAAAAGGCATACGACCTTTACACCTCGGGAGGCGAAAACGCTCACTTTCTGTGCCTTTCAGTAATTTACGAAATACTTAATTTATTTTTAAGTAAAAATGCGGAGAGCCTTCCGCCCCTTTTATCCAAAGCCATAGATATAATGGATGTAAAAAGCGTTGATTCCTCTTTTTCCATAGAAGCACTTTCCGAAAGCCTTTCCGTAAGTCAGGCGTATCTTCGTATGCTTTTTTCAAAGCATCTTAAAACCTCTCCGTCCGTTTATCTTAAAAACCTTCGCTTTGAGAGGGCAAAAAAGCTTCTTGAAACGGGGTATTATTCGGTCAGAACGGTTTCCGAAATGTCGGGCTATGAAAATGAGAAAAACTTTTCCACCGCTTTTAAAAAATTCACGGGAAAATGCCCCTCGGAATACAAAAAATGAGTTGCGCTGCAACTCATTTTTTATTTAAGCACAATTTCTTTCAGCTTTTTTCTTTGCTCCTTCCAGTCGGGGCAGACCTTTGAAAGCTCATCGTAAAAATCCTTGCCGTGGCCCGATACGAAAAAGTGAGTAAATTCGTGATATATGACATATTCCACGCATCTTTTTGGTGCATATTTAAGGTTTAAGTTAAATGTCAAAATCTTTTCCTTTGCCCTGCAGTTTCCCCACATTGTTTTCATTTTGCGAAATTTAATTAAGGGAAAAGCAATGCCCCTTTTTTCGTAATAAGGATAAATCTCTTTGCAGAAATTTAAGATAAAGTTTTTAAGCTCGTCTTCCGTAAAATGCTCCATGTTTACCTTATTTCTTCTTTCCTTCTGTCTTTCTCTTGCCCGTAGTATGAAATCAGAATTTTTCCGAATAAAATCCTCGATGAATTTTTTGCTTGTAAAACGGTTTGCCGAAACGCAAATCATCCCGTCCCCTTTTACTCGTAGATTTACGTTTTTAACATTTTTACGTACAAGCTCATATTCTGTTTCCACGCCGTTTAAGTAAATTTTCTCGATGGACATATTATCACCTGACAATATTGTAACACGAAAAAAAGCTATGGTCAAGAATCTCTGACTAATTTCGTAGGGTTCGGCATCGGCTCCCTTGTGTAAAGGGAGCTGTCATCGGCAAAATTATGCCTGTTGCGTAATTTTACCGATGACTGAGGGATTGTCCGGACGAACCGCTGTTTATTTGCGGGACATCCTGAAGGCTGTCCCCTACAAATTCTGCTGTAATTCAACACTAAGAGCTCCCGAAGGGAATTTTACGAGCAATAAATTGTTGCTCGATGCGACAATTTATTTTTCCCTCCAAAGCCCCCTCTTCGGCTCTACTCGTGCACAAAACCCTGTTTGGGTTTTGATTGTTTAGTTATAAAAACGGCTCGGCTGTCCGCCGAGCTTTTCGTTTTTACAACCTGACTGCGCAAAAACTTTTCAATAAATTTGCACAAAATGCTATTTGCATTTTGATAATATCGTGTTTCACTCGCTAAAATGCTTTTCGCATTTTTACGCTCGCAAAACCTTGCTTCGTAAAAGCCTTGTTGCTTTTACTCCGCTCGTCTGGCAAATGTAACGCTTAAAGGAGGGAAATATCCGAAATAAAATGTTCCGCAAGGAAATTTTATGAGGAATAAAAGTTTCCTCGATGGGAACTTTTATTTTTCCCTCCAAAGCACTCTCTCTAGCTTTACTCATTTAAAAAGATTAAACACCGCGTTCTGGCAAACGTGGTGCTTAAAGGAGGGAAATAAAAATATGTATTAACTTGCTATGGTCTTATTATAGCACCGCAAATATATTTTTTCAATACCCCATTTAGTAGAAATGCACGAAGATTTCAACTTATTTTTGTGCAACATCCACAATTACATAAGCTTTTCGGACAATTCCAGAATTTTAGAACTATTTTTATAAAATTCCTCATCGGTATAATAATCATAGGCATTCCAGGTTCTGTCTGATGTCTGCGGCAGATTCAAAATAACCCTGTCCCTTTCCTCCGCAGGTTCGCATTCCCACTGGCAGAGCATACCGCCAAGCACCTTTTCAGGCGGATCAAGCGGAAGTCCGCCATATGCCTTCGAGGCATTGGCGTGATGCTGAACCTCATGCACCTTAAAATCTCTTCCGGTAACAGTCCAGTTACATCTGGAAGCATAGGGCTCTCTGGTTAAAGGAACTATATACATAGGTGCCCAGGAAGCATTAATTACGTTAAATCCCGATTCGATAAGCTCAGGTCCTGTCTGGTATACATTTTCCCATGTTACAACTACGGCATCACGGGAAATATTTTCCGTCCCTTCATAGGGGAAGCCCTCCCACACGATGGGGGTTCTTCCTATTGATAAACAGATATCAATTACCTTTTCAACAAAATGCGAATAAAGCGCCTTCGTTGTGTTTATTTTCTGTCGCTTCATATAGTCACGGCAACGGGCACAATGATTCCAATTTTCGTGCTTGGCTTCGTCACATCCTACGTGAATATATTTTGAATACTTGAATATTTCCGCAATTTCCGCAAGCATTTTGCGTATGTTTTCAAATATTCCTTCTCTGCCTATACACATAATATTATCAACAATACCAAGCGTATTATCGGCTATAGATGTAAGCGCTGCAGAATTTTCGATTTCCTCATCATAGGTGTTTCCAAACTCATCAGGGCAGTTTATGATAAGCTCCTTGGAATGGCCGATTCCCTCAAATTCGGGGATAAGCTCTACGCCTGCTTCCTCGGCATATTCCACAAGATAATCTATTTCGCTTCTCTTATAACATCTGCCCTTTGTTGCCGCATCCGGGAAGCAAGCCAAGGGAAGAGTCCACGACTGATTGTCTGTAAAGTGAAGCTGAAGATATTTAATTTTATTAAGATAACAGAGATCCACATAGGAAATCAAAATATCAAAGTCATGCCACTTTCTTGCAAGGTCTGTCATAAATGCTCTGAAATCCTTATCAGGCTTTTCGCTGATTTCCGTATTTCTTAATGTAAAGCCTTCCTCTATCTTTTCCAGAAGCTGAAGCATTGTAGCAAGGCCATAACGTGCGCCCTCAGCATCAGATGCATAAACGCATGCTCCCTTTATGGCGTATTCGTCTTTGGCCAAAGCTTCGTCGTACACTAACTTTATGCCGTCATCTCCGTCTGTCAGCCTTACATCATAAAGCTTTAACACCATACGAAGGAATGCTTTTTTACAGAAAACCAGCTTTTCGTCGGCGGTAAATTCCGCTTTAACAGTGATTATGCCATTTTCTTTAAAGTTTTTTGCTTTCGGAATAATGTTCATTAAAAAGCCCCTCTCTAATTAATAAGTCCTGTTTCACTTAAATCAACTTCTAAAATTTGTCTTCTGCCGTTTTGAATTGTATCATAGGAAAAACGTGTTCCTTTTGTATTCCAGCGATTATGAAAATCCGAGCGGAACTCCACTGTAGCAAGGCTGTGGGGGCAATGCGCCGTAAGAACTATGCGATATTTTTCCTTTCGGCAGTCATAAAGATACACATTGCGATAGCCCTGCCCGTTTGGACAACCGTCGCCTAAAATATAGTTTTTATCCGGCGAATAAAGGCAATGGATATCAAACCCCTTTGTCATATCATCGGGAATTTCTTTCCATATGCCCTCCTCTGTATTAAGCCAATAGCAGTCATCCACACCGTTATAAGTACAGTAGCCGAAAAGCGTATCGTCATCCTGCCAATCATAGTGTGAATACATAGTCATTCTGCTCATCAGCTTCATATTCCCGGAAAGGTCTGATATTATGAGATTTGTCGCCCACGTTTTATCATTTTCAGATGGAAAAGTTCTTACCAGCATCATAAATTTCGTTGCCGACGGATTAAAGGTTATATGATTTACAACAAGCTTTCTGTCAGAGGTAAGTCCGATAAGGTGTGCCATTTCAGGATATGTGCAGATAAGCTTTTTATCCCCCGTTTCCATATCAACAAGGAAAACCCCGTCGTTTTCAGGTTGTGCAATATCAAAATAAGGATCCTTTTCGTTGCAGTAGCCATAGCCTTTCCGAAAATCGTAAATTCTTAAAAAGTTTACGGAGAGCCCCCATTTACCGTCACAGGAAATATTAGCGCAAACAGGTGTATAATGCCTGTGCCCCGTTTTTATGTTTTTTTCTACGGTCATATATTCTCCATTTTCATATACGTTATAAAAGACCGTATCTTTTTTACTTCTGTGCCATTGAAGCATTGCACCCTGCTGAAAATTCCAGGCGCAGGTTTCGTCAATCTTCTCAAAATTACCGTTTGCAAGGTCAACAACACCCAATGTGAGTATATCTTCGGATGTCGGAACTCTGTCTTCAAATTCCGCCATATTGCAAAGATGGAAGCTGTCGGTGTCGTCATAGGCCTTTAAGTCATAATAACCGAAAAAACAGCTCTTTTCAGTTTTCGGAGATATAATCCGAAGTGTTCCGTCTATATGAGTTACCGGTTCTTTTTCCATACAATCGCCCCTTTCCGTATAAACTTCTTTTTAATTTTATAACACATAAATTAAAAAGTCAACAGAAAAGAGCTTATGCCAAAGGAAAATTTACGAGCAACAAATTGTTGCTCGATGCGACAATTTATTTTTCCCTCCAAAGCGCCAACTTCGGCTTTACTCATGCACAAAACCCTGTTTGGGTTTTGATTGTTTAGTTATAAAAACGGCTCGGCTGTTCGCCGAGCTTCTCGTTTTTACAACCTGACTACGCAAAAACTTTTCAATGAATTTGCACAAAATGCCATTTGCATTTTGATAATATCGTGTTTCACTCGCTAAAATGCTTCGCCCCTGCTGTTCTCGTCGCTCCTTAGCATTCGCTCCTCGCTCGCTCCGGCTTTTCGCATTTTTACGCTCGCAAAACCTTGCTTCGTAAAAGCCTTGTTGCTTTTACTCCGCTCGTCTGGCAAACGTGGTGCTTAAAGGAGGGAAATATCCGAAATAAAATGTTCCATAAGGAATTTTTATGAGGAATAAAAGTTCCCTCGATGGGAACTTTTATTTTTCCCTCCAAAGCACTCTCTCTAGCTTTACTCGTTTAAAAAGATTAAACACCGCGTTCTGGCAAACGTGGTGCTTAAAGGAGGGAAATAAAAATATGTATTAACTTGCTATGGTCTTATTATAGCACTGTCAATAAATTTTAGCAATACCCTATTAGTAGAAATGCACCAAGATTTCAACTAATTTTTGTGCAACATCCACAATTATATAAGTTTTTCTGACATTTCCATAATTTTAGCCTTGGCTGCGTGGAACTCTTCATCAGTATAGAAGCCTTCCACGTTCCAGGTTCTGTCCGCAGTCATAGGAAGGTTGAGAAGCACTCTGGGACGCTCTTCCTCAAGGCTGCATTCCCACTGACAAAGCATACCGCCGAGAACTCTGTCCGTAGGCTCAACAATAATGGGATCCGGGTATGCGGCGGACATTGCCAAGAAGTGCTGCCACTTATATACGTTCCAGTCTCCATCGGTTACAGACCACTGAAGGCTCTTATGATGAGGGGGAACAATATACATGGGCTTCCATGCCGCATTTATAATTTTGAATCCGGACTCAAGTAACTCAGGTGCAAGCTGATAGTGGCTTTCCCAGGCAACAACCACACAGTCTCTGGAAATATTTTCCGTTCCTTCATAGGGGAAGCCTTCCCATACGATGGGAGTTTTGCCGAGAGAGATACACATATCAACGATTTTTTCAACAAAGTGAGAATAAAGCTTTTTGGTGGAATCGATTCTCTGACGCTCCATATAAGCCTTGCAATCGCTGCAATGTGCCCAGTTTTCGTGCTTTGCCTCGTCGCATCCTATGTGGATATACTCTGAATACTTGAAGGTTTTTGCAATATCTGTGAGCATCTTCTGAATGTTTTCAAAAATGCCGGGCTTACCTACGCACATAATATTGTCAACCTTACCCATATTGGGGCCGGTTACTGCCTGAACCTCTTCGGTTTCTTCCTCATAGGTGTTTCCGAAAAGCTCGGGATATGCAGCTATAAGCTGCTTGGAGTGACCGATGCCCTCAAACTCAGGAATAAGCTGAACACCTGCCTCCTCGGCGTACTCAACGAGATACTTGATTTCTTCCTTGGTATAGCGTGTAGCATCATTTCCGAGACGGGGAAATTCATCCATAGGATAGGTCCAGATGGGATCGTCCGTAAAATGAAGCTGAAGATACTTTATCTTATTGAGATAGCAGAGGTCTACATAGCCTATTAATGCTTCAAATTCGTGCCACTGACGGCCAAGGTCTGTCATAAATGCACGGAAATCCTTATCGGGTTTCTGACGGATACAGGTATTGCGAAGAGTAAAGCCCTCTTCTGCCTTTTCCATAAGCTGAAGCATTGTGGCAAGACCGCTTGATGCACCTTCCTTATCGGAAGCTTTGACGGTTGCTCCTTCGATTACATATTCATCCTTTGCCAATGTTTCGTCATAGCAAAGGTTTATGCCGCCTTCGCCTTCCTTAAGATGTACGCCGTAAATCTTAAAAACGATACGGAAGAAAGCTTTTTTACAGCAAAGAAGCTTTTCGTCAGCCTGAAATGTTGATGCTATATTAATTGTGCCTGATTCTTTGAAATTTTTAGCCTTAGGTATGATGTTCATAAATATCCCTCCGTTTTATTTATTTACCTACATTGTAGCATTTTTAAGGAAAAATACAAGCCCTATTTTTCCTTTTTTCAGGAAAATATTCCCTTATTCTCCAAGTAAATTCTTGAAATCAAGATATATTCCCGCTGTCCAGCCAAGCATCTCCGGCATTTCATACTCGTCCTTTACGTTGGTTGAGCCCTCAACCACGTTGTACTTTTCCCAGAGCGTGCCTGTTTTTTCGAATATGCCTTCGATTGCCGTAACATATTTTTTCGCTATGCGAAGCGCATCTTCCCTGTAGCCATAGCGCAAAAGTCCGTATACCACGATATAATGCATAGGTGCCCAGCCGTTGGGGAAATCCCACTGATAAACGGTGTTGCGCTCCCCTTCTTCGCACACTGCAACGCCGTGCTCTCGCTCAAGCAAGGGAAGCTTTTTTACGGTCGATGCCGCTTCTTCATCCGTTGCCGCACCTGCCCATAAAATATAAAAGCTTGCCGCAGAAAAGATGGGAGAATGCTCCTTCTTTTTGAAATTATAGTCGCGGAAGGTCTCTCCGTCAAACAAAAGCTCGTGAATAAGCGCCTTTCTCTTGTCTGCTCTTTCCTTCCAGAGATTTTCCTCGCCGTTTTCAAGCTCTATGGAGAAGTACGCCATATTGCACTCGAAGCCGTAAAGTATGCCGTTTAAGTCCACGTGATTAAACTCCGTCTGGCAAAGCTCACATCTCGGATTGAAGTCCCATCCGCTTTCGGCATCGCTCATTTCGTTTTCAACGATTTCGCGGTCGCTCATTCCCGAAAAGTCAAGTCCTTTAAGCCTTCCCTTTATCATATTGGCAAAGGAGGGAATATTCTCCTCTGTCGCATCAAAGCCATAGCGGTTAAGTCCCGTTTCGGTAGCTCTTTCGCATGTCCAGAATTTATATTCCTTCTTAAGCACATTGTAGGCAGCAGAAAGCCACACCGGATCCTTATATATACCGTATAAATCCTTTACCGTTTCACTTAAAAGCGGCGGCTGACTTCTGCCAAACAGCCCTCTGTGGCTTCCGTTTGGCATATAGCCGAACTTTTCAATCATATAAAGCATATTGTCGGCGTTGTTTTTTACCATAGCCGCTTTACCGCAAAGATAAATTCCTTTCGCCGCAAAGAACGTATCCCAGTAATACATCTCCTGGAATGCCCCTTTGATGGAAGGCACGAAATAAGGATAAGGAAGCCCCACAAGGCGCTCATTTCCCTCTCTTTCAAGTCTTACTGTATCGTCCCAATGACTTTTGATATATTCTGAAAGCTTCATAAAATCACCCCTTATTATTGTCAGGTACATAATAACACAAAGGCTGTCTTTTTTCAATAGTTTTGCAAGAAAAAACACCGCAGTTGCCTGCGGTGTTTTAATCAAAGAGGTTTTGTAATTGTTATCGTCTGAGCAGCGCCATCCCATACCACATCATATCCAAGATGCTCTGATATGAATCTTAGTGGTATAAAGGTTCTTGAATTTACTATTCTCGGAGCAACGGCCATTGTAAAGCGTCTGCTTCCCACATAAACAAGTTCGTTTTCAATCTGCATGGTAATCTTGTCCATACCTTTTTTGCTAACGCCTATTTTCTGCACTTCGCCATCCCAGGAAATTTCAGCCCCCATCTTTTCAAGAAGACCTCTCAAGGGAATGAGTGTTGTTCCGCCTACGATGAAGGGTGCAACATCCATAACTACGATTTCAGTATTATTTCCTTTTACGGAAGTAAGCTCATTACTTCCTATTTTAAGAGTATATATTTCTTTGTTTTCTTCATAGAATTTTTCCCGGTCAGCTTCGTACTGAAAGAAGGAAAGCTCCTGACAGGCAACGTGACCACCTTCACCATCCGTAATTTCAAATCGGAAGAAACGCGCTCTTACCGCTTTTTCAAAGCGGACTGTAAGGGGTGCATCACTTTTCTGTTCAACACTCACCTCTGATAAAACCTCTGTATAGTTTTCTCCGTCCACCGAAGAAAGCAGATTAAACTTTTTCCATCGACCTGTAGGGTCTTTTTCTCTGGGGAAATATTTAAACGCCGCTATATCTCCTTCGTTTCCTAAGTCCACATCAAGGATAATGGGTTTCGGATCTTTCGGCATATAGTGCCACATATTATCACCAGAGGATGAAGCATCGAACACATTCTGTGCCGAAAACTCTTCCTTCCATACGGAATTACTGTTCGCCTTAAAGTGGGTTTTATCCATTTCACAGAGTCTGAACTTGTCAGCTTCCGCTGCCGACAGCTCGACATTGCCCTCTTTTGCAGAGACTAAATCCATTTCTGCAATTACGCCGTAGCTGTTGTAGCCTTCGGTAATTACAAGACGTATTTTCTTTACAAGTATGTTTGCCGCAAAATCAATCATCTTGACTTCTTCCGACATTTCCATTCGGAAAGTGTCAACCATTGTAAGCTCATCCTCATCGCTCTCGGCGATATAAACCTCCATACCGGTTATTGTTCCCGACTTGGAATCATTGGTTCTGGGGGTATATACAAGCCCGGATATATCCTCTGTTGCAGGAAGAACGATATCAATGGTAAACGGAGGAACTGTCTTCGGTGTGGTTATCGGTGAATGCCACACGGTTTTCACATTTCCGTCAGCTATATTTTTAACACCGGCTTCATTGTCATAATGGGATGCCGTTATAATCCACCCCTTCTTTGGGCCCTCCTTGATTTCGACAGTATATGGTTCCTTTTCCTTCTTCGCCTCTTCCTTTACCTCTTTGGAATAATCAGCAACAGAAAGACTCTTAAAGTCAGTCTTTGCGGGAATTAAATCCATTTCTGCAATTACGCCGTAGCCCATATTCCCCTCGGTTATTACAAGGCGGATATCCTTTACCCTGATATTTGCGGTAAAATCAAGATTTTTTACCACTTCCGTATTTTCCATTTCAAAATATCCCACAGGCAAAAATGCGTCTTCTTCAGTTTCAGATGCATAAACCTCAATACCTGTTACAATCCCTGCTGTTGAATCCCCGCCGATTCGGGGCGTGTAGATGAGACCTGCTATTTCCGTTGCCTCAGGAAGTGTTATATCTATGGTAAAAGGAGGCAAAGTTTTTGGATTTGTAACAGGGGAATGCCACACGGTTTTCGGATTGTCATCTGCAAGACGCGCCACATTTTCCTTTGCATTGTAGTGGGATGCCGTTATCACCCATCCCGCCTTTGAGCCTGAATCCACAGTTGCGGTATAGCCTTTAATCCTCTTTCCCGGAGACTCTTCCACCATATCGGAGATATTTACATCCTTAAGACTTCCGTCCTTGGGAATAAGGTCGATTTCAGCAATTACGCCATAGCCCATATTCCCCTCGGTAACCACAAGACGGAGCTTCTTTACAATGGTATTGGCATCAAACCTAAGTTCCTTTATAACCTCTGTCTTCTCCATGGTAAAGGTTTTTATCTTCTTAAGTTCGCCATTATCGCTGTCCGATGCATAAACCTCCATTTCTGTAACAATACCTGCAGTTGAATCTCCTCCGATTCGGGGCGTGTAGATGAGGCCTGCTGTTTCCGTCGCCTCAGGAAGTGTTATATCTATGGTAAAAGGAGGCAAAGTTTTAGGATTTGTGACAGGGGAATGCCACACGGTTTTCGGATTGTCATCTGCAAGACGCGCCACATTTTCCTTTGCATTGTAATCCGCTGTTGTTATAATCCACCCCGCCTTTGAGCCCGATGTTATCTTAGCCGTATATGGTTCCTTCGCAGATACATTAAATGAAAGTATGGTAAATGATGTAAGAATGGTAATTGCTAAAATAAATGCTGCTATCTTTTTCATCACTTCTGCCTCCTTACATCAATTCTGCCGCATATGCGACTGCCTCTGCATCAACTGTTACACTTTCAGATACAGTATATACTTTGCCGTCATAATTTACGGTATAGCCGAAGCAATCGGATAAAAGCGTCAGCGGCACATAAACCACTCCGTTTTCAGCTATTATCGGATTGGTAAGCGCTTCGGCTCTTCCGTCAATTCTTGCTTCATAAGAATCAAGATAAGTATAAACAAACTTATTATCAGTAATTTCATCATTTACAAGACGGTAGTTTCTTATTTTAAGAAGTCCTCTCTCATAATCCCACACAGTCTTCGTTCTGCCGTAGCCAAGGACTTCGTTCAAAGCAATTTCGGGAATGTACAGTGTTCCGTTACGTTCAATTGCACTTACCCGCGTATCAGCCTCATACAACTGCATTTTGGCACCTTCTACATTCATTCTGTTACTTCCTGCCATAAACACGCTTACACCGTCAAGATTTGTACGCACGACATCATCAAGCGTCTTTTGTTCCGTCTCTGTAAAGAGATAGTTAAAGCGTCCCATAGGTGCAACAGATCCGCCGGTATACCAGAGAAGAATATCCCCGTTTTCATGTAATCCGTCAACCCACTTAAATTCAAGTTCTACTGTTCCTGTTTCGGAAACAGCGGTTCTCGGTATTTCCAGAGTCAAATATGCTCCCGCAATATTGATTTTAACATCCGCTATGTCTGAAAGCGTTCCGTCAGACGAAAACGCCTTTAATTTTCCGCCATCTGCCAGGTAGTCATAGCCTTTCCAGCCGGTTGCCGAGTTTCTGTCCGCATTTATATAAAGCCTTAACATATCGTCGTGCGAAGCTATATCCTTCCTTGTCTTTACCATAAAGTAAAGCTTTTCAGAATCAAAGGTAACCTTTGCACATTCAATGGAATTTATCACCTTTACGGTATAATGATAGGGCTTATATCCGTATTCGTCACGCCCATAGGAATCATCATCATTCAAAAAGAGAGGCCCGACCTGTGCCCACTGTGAAATGTCACCTGCAATATCAATGCTCTTAATGCCTGTCGCAACAGGAGCAGGACGAACGCCCTTGAACTTTCTTACAAAGTCACAGAGCATATAATAATGTCCGTCCCCCATGGCTCCGCGGGAAGGCTCAAAGTCACGGCTGGACTCGTCATCAAAGGTGTCAACAAAAGCGTTTGTAAAGCCGTTATAAAGTTTCTGACGGCCTGTTCTCCACTCGTTCCACCCGTCAATAAGCACTATCTCAGGGCTGTTTTCAAGGACGTAGGCTGCCTGCTCGCGGAAGAAGTACATCTGCCACGCTGCTTCGGGACGAAGGTCGTCACCAAAGCCCTCGGAATATGCCTTACCCTTGGAATAGGGATCGGAAAATACACCGGAGCCGTACTTTGCAGGATATGCATAGGACTCGTTTATCGCCATACCGACAGACATTGCTTCAATCCCCTTGTCCGCCGCATTACTCTTATGCTGAGGGAAAGCTTCAAGCCAGCTCCAGGCATTTCCTTCTTCTCCACTCTTGCGGAAAGTGAAAAATCCTGACATTTCATCCAGCATTTTTATTTCTTCTGCATCATCCGGATTAAGAGCATAAGGCTCATATTCTGAGGGAATATTGTTTCCTAAAAGAAGGGGCTTCTCATCCCAGTTAAACCAAAGATCTGAATATTTCCCATCTCTGAAATAGTTAAGATATAGGCTCTTCATCTGATTTCTGCGGTTATTCACATCGGAATTCCAGGATGTCAAAAAGCTTATCTTAGGGGCATCTGTTCCCGCTTTCCTTGCATCACGGAAGGCATCAAAAAGACAGGCTAAGGATTTTGCAAAGGTGTAATCACGATTTGTAAAATCCAAGAATATAACGTCAATTCCCGCATTTTTAAGCATAGCTGCGTGACGGCGGTAAACAAAATAGTCATAACTTGTGTAAAATCCCAGCAAAGGCTCCGACCAGAAGGACATCTTTGCCTCCCATGCAGGGTGGTTATAGTCGTTTCTTGCTTCGGGATTTTTTGCTATAATTTCCGATGGAAGCTGTACTCCTAAATCCTGTCCCTCGGTGTGCCATATCCAGTAAAACATCCCGGCATACTTATCTTCTCTGACATCGCCCGCTTCCTCATAGTCTGCAATTTTCCTCCCGTAATCGTCATAAGCCACCCAGGTATCATGGTAAGTGTCGATTATCGCACTGTCAGCAATGGGCTCATATGGTTTATTTTCCACAACTTTTTCCGAAAACTCAACCGCATTCACGGTTATATAATCGTGATTTGCATATAAGGACTGAAGGTACACATCGTGAACGCCTTCTGTTTTTTCAACACTCCCCTTAAACTCTGCGGCACCACCTTTATTTATATGTACATAGCCTAAGATTTTTCCCGTCGGGGAATCAAGCCTTACTGCAACAGTATCTCCGCTGTTTCCATTTTTATCGGAGTAGGTTCCTTTTATGATAACGGAATTTATACCGGTTAAGTCAACGCTCGTAAAGCCAATATACCCGCCATAATGCCACATTTCCGCCTTGGTTCCCGTTATGGTTATATTTTTTTCGGATAAAACCTTAGCTTCGGTAACTTTATATTCTCTGCCCGAGGCAAAAACAAAAGTCTGAAGCAAAAGAGCCACCATCAATAAGGATACAAGCTTTTTCATAAAACCCCTCCGTCGTATAATAAACTTTTATAGCCATTATAACCACATTTTATAGGTTTGTCAATAGCAAAGAAAACACCGCAGTTGCCTGCGGTGTTTATATCTTATATACCAAATGTATCCTTAAGATACTTTCTGCTGATTTGTGCAGCTTCCATAGGAGGTCTGTCAAGCGACTGATCCTGTTCAACAATTAATGTATGAACGCACGATGCATCTGCAGCTTCAAGGATTGCCTTAAAGTCCTGTCTTCCCATACCGAGAGGCTGGAACTTGAATTCGTTATCCTCTTTTGTGGGCTTAGCTGTTTCTTTTCCGTCGCCGTCAATCAATGCATATGCAGGACCGCCGCCTAATGCCTTGCAGGAGAAGTCTTTTAAGTGAAGCACACCAAGACGGTTTGCATACATTTTAATGTATTCGGAAGGATTATATCCGCCATAGTGTACCCAGCAGGTATCAATCTGGGGATTTAATTCTTTTTCATCAAGCGTAGCATAAAGTCTGTCGAAAATTGTCTCTCCGTCGATTGTGTCAAATTCAAAGTCGTGGTTGTGATAAAGCATTTCGATACCGCGCTTTGAAAGAGCTTCGCTGTACTTTTTGAAAAGTGCGATAGTTTCGTCCCATACGGAAGTGCCATATTCGAGCTTTGCTCTTTCATACCAGGGTATTACGCAGTACTTTATGCCAAGCTCTGCCATAAAGTCAACGATTGCCTCACCTTCTGCCACGAAGGGCTGAGGTCCCTGATGTACGGATATGCACTTTAAGCCGTATTTAGCAAGTATTTCCTTTATTTCCTTTGCGCTCTTTCCGAAGAAGCCTGCAAATTCAACATATTCATAGCCCATTTCGGCAACCTTTTTAAGTGTGCCTTCAAAATCTGCTGACATATCATCTCTTACGGAGTAGAGCTGAAGTCCTACATTAAACTTTTTCATTTTGCACCAACCTTATATTTCG
>JAZSAR010000251.1:0-2842 GCA_045601965.1 Clostridia bacterium | reverse complement strand
CTTCTATATCCGTTGACAGTACATCTGAAATATAGCTTCCGACCTCTTTGTCTGTTTCTTCGCTTTCATATGAGGAAGTTATCTCCCCTCCCTTGTATGAAACCGTTACTGCCCTTTTTACTTCGTCAAAGTTTACATCAAATCCAAACTCCCTTAAGTCCTTTAAGGCAATTGCCATTTTTCCCGCTATATTTACCGCCTTAATCTCATATCCGTCTATATAGGCGCGGATATCGGTCGATATCACTTCGCCGGTTTTTAAGCCTATTTCAGGCTTTACGGAAGGTTTTTCAAAAAGCTCAGGGAATTCAATATAGAGTGCGGGATTCTTTCCTTCAAACACCCATACATCGTCAGGTGCTTCTATAAGATTTTCAAGAGAACTGAAGGGATTCAATATATATTTTTTTATAAAGAAAGAGTCGATTTTCGACGCCTTAAGCCCTAATATATCGTGATCATCCTCTTCGGCAACAGTGTAGCCCACCGCATTTTCACATCTGTCTTCTGCAAAATACGCATTTTCAATTTCCCCGAAGTCTTCAAAATCGGCATCTTCCGACAAAGAAGAATTTATACCGATAAGCGCTCCCATGTATTCTCCGGAAACAAAGCCTTTGTAATACGCCGATTTAAGAGTTCCGTAGCACAGACCGGAGATTCCGCCTGCTGCCTTTTCGGAAATTACATTTCCGAGGGCATATACATATTCCATAGTGCCAAATTCGTCCATATATCCAACTATTCCGCCGGAATAACTTTCCGCTGTGATTTCGCCTTCGCTGTATGCATTTTTAATATCACTTCCCACCGCATGACCGATAATGCCGCCAGCAGTAAGATTGCCGGTCACGTCATATTCAGATGTCGCAGATTTAACCTGTGACATATCGGCATATCCTGCAATTCCACCGGAAGAGCCAATGGACATAACTTCTGCCTTACTTACAGCATTTGTGATATCGCTGTCTTTAATGCTTCCTGCGATGCCACCCACATTCGCCTTTCCGTAAACTGTACCTTCTGCAGTTAAATTTCTGAGCGTAACGTCATTGGCGAATCCTACAACAAGCCCTACATCACTTCTGGCGCTTATATGAGCTCTTTCCACATTAAGATTCTTTATTTCCCCGCCTTTTGCATATCCGAAAAGTCCAGCATAATTTTTTGTTTCATCGGATATATAAATTCCGGTTATGCTTTTTCCGTTTCCGTCAAACTTCCCTTTGAAATAGGTTCTGGGCGTTCCGATAGGCTGCCAGCTGTTTTCCGGCGGGTTAGTATCCCAGGAATGAAACTTTTTTGTATCATTAAGCGTTATGTCATTTGTCAAAAGAAAATATTTCCCGTTATAGTCCTTTCCGTTATATACGCTTTCAGATAAAAGCTCCAAATCATCTTTAGTTTCTATAAGGTAGGGAGAATCTTTTGTCCCCTTTCCCTTAAATTCGTTTTTCGCAAAAGAAAAAATTAAACTAAGCGAAAAAATCATTACCAGCACCAATGCCATAATTTTTTTCATAATATATGCTCCTTATAATTTATTTCCCCTGAAAGATTGTAGCATATACCAAAATGTAAGTCAATGGTATATAAAGGCATTATATAACCTCATACATACCGGATGCCTCTTCTTTTCGCACCGTTTCTGCAACGGATAAAATTCTCACCTTTACCGTTTTTTCACCAAAGGTAATTTCCAAAACATCTCCAACCTTTACATCGGCTCCCGGCTTTGCAATTTTGCCGTTTACCGAAACCCTGCTTCCCGAGCAGGCTTCCTGTGCTACTGTTCTTCTTTTTATTATTCTGGATACCTTAAGGTATTTATCAAGTCTCATAATTTTTCCTTTCATTTAAAAAAATCGTCTGCCCAAGGGCAGACCACATTTTTATGTCAACTTATTTTACGATGTCTTTAAGAGCCTTACCAGCCTTGAAAGCGGGAACTGTTGTTGCGGGAATCTTAACTTCTGCGCCTGTCTGGGGGTTCTTACCAACGCGTGCAGCGCGCTTTCTTGCTTCGAAAGTTCCGAAACCAACTAAAGCGATTTTGTCACCCTTTTTAAGAGCTTCAGCTACTACGTCTGTGAAAGCAGCGAGAGCCTTTTCAGCGTCCTTCTTAGAAAGTCCAGTCTTTTCAACCATTGCCATTACAAGTTCTGTCTTGTTCATTTGTTTTTCCTCCTTTATAATAAGTATTTATATAAGTAAATTCGCCATTAAATGCGAAAATCCTTTTTTATCATGCGTTTTTTTACATTTTTTTAGTTTTTTCCCAAAGCTCGTCCTTTATTTTCATATCAACGGATGCAAAATCGTCGCCGCCGTCATAAAGCTGCTCCATTTTTTCAAAACGGGAAACAAACTTTTTGTTTGCATTCATTAAAGCTTTTTCGGGATCAATGGAAAGCTTTCTTGCAAGATTCGCAACCGCAAAGAGCAAATCACCCACTTCTTCTTCCACGTTTCCGCTACCTGCAAGTGCATCTTCAACCTCAGCAATTTCTTCCCTGATTTTAGGAATTACAGCCTCTGCCGATGCCCAGTCGAAGCCTGCCTTTCCGGCGCGCTTCTGAATCTTTTCGGCACGGGTTAATGCGGGGAGTGCTTTGACCACATCTTTAAGGTCCTGAGCATAGGATGTAAAGCCTTTTTCTACGCTTTTTATCTTCTCCCATTTTACCAAAACTTCACTGCTTTTGTCAAGTGTTTTTTCGTCATTTTCCCTAAAAACATGGGGATGACGCCTAACCATCTTCTCAAAAACGTTCCCAGCCACATCATCAAGGTCATATTTGCCCTCTTCTTCAGCAATAATCGCATGAAAAACCACCTGCAT
>JAZSAR010000250.1:0-6195 GCA_045601965.1 Clostridia bacterium | reverse complement strand
GCACAGAAAATTGGCGAAAACGTTTACGGTAAGTCTATTACAGACCCCTGCCTCGGCTGGGAAAAAACCGAAAAGCTCATCTTGGACCTTGCAGACGAGCTTTAATTGATAAAAAAATGACAAACGAAAGTTTGTCATTTTTTGTTTTATAATATTGACAAATTCATTATGGTGTTATATGATGTGTTAGAAATGCAGGAAATGAACTTTTCCATTCCATATAACTGATAAATCGGATTACTATAGAATAATACTTACATCAAGGAGAGATATTATGAATAACAGAATAAGTTTTTACACACCGCCGTACCCACGTGCAAAAAGCTACATAGATATGATTGACTTGGCGGTAGAGCACGGTCTTTCTCTGGTTGAGGGCTTAAGCACTATGGAATTTTCTGCACCCGATGTCGAGAAAGCTAAAAAAATAAAGGAATATGCCGACAGCAAAAATATAAAATTTCCTTGTTTTTCAGTATTTATCAATCTGGGGAGAGAAGACAGCAGGGAAATGATAGAAAGACTTAAAGCCTATGCGGATGTTGCGAAGACTTTAGGTTCACCTTATCTTCATCACACAATTATTCCTGAATTCAGCCATCCCGACAGGGTACTTCCGTTTAAGGAAGAACTTTTCGAAAAAGGAATAAAAGCAGTTCGTGAAATTTACGACTACTGTGAAGAAATCGGCATAAAAGCCATATACGAGCCCCAGGGCTTTATATTCAACGGCATCGAGAATCTTAAACGCTTTGCAAACGAGGTTGAAAGAGACATAATGTTCGTGGCTGACTTTACCAATATCTGTCAGTCGGGAGACCGCATAGAAGACTTTATCAAAGCATTCCCCGGAAAAATCGCTCACGCCCACATCAAGGATGCGGTTTTAAGCGATGAGGATTTCAGTAACTCAAGGGAAGTAAACTTAAAGGGCGGATATGTGTGCGAGGTTGAAACCGGAAAGGGCGAAATTGATATAAAGGGAATAATAAAGCTTCTGGATTCCTTTGGCTACAAAGGAGCTTATGCCCTTGAATACGGCGTAAAGGACGATAACTCCGATGGCGTTAAGAATGCACTTAAGGTGATTGACGAAGCACTTAGCTAAAAGGAGATGTAAAAAAAGTCCAGACCGCAAAAAAGGCAAAAAAATTAATAAACCGTCGTTTACACAAACTCCAAAGTGTAAAATAGTGTTGAAAAATCGCATGTTATGCGATTTTTCTTTATTTTAAGCCTTTTTGCTATGAACAAACTTCGCCACCCGACGTATCTATATACGCCTTCGGGCAAATCTCGAAAAGTCTGAAACAGACTTTTCTCAACTCAGTTTGTCCATTCTGAAGCATTTTTCCTATCTCCTAAAAAAGGAACTGTATGATATACAGTTCCTTTTAATATGTCTTTTTATGCTGCATAGGCGAAAGCCCGCCTTGTTTTTTGAAAGCAACCGTGAAATAGTGCTGGCTTGAATAATTCAATATATCACTTATTTCCGCCATACTTTTCCCTTCGTTTATAAGCTCGATTGCCTTTAGGTATCTTAAGCTGTTATAATATTTTTTGACGCTTATTCCCGAATATTTTTTGAATGTCTTTTTAAGGTTTGAAAGGCTCATTCCGCAGCGCTTTGCAATTTCTTCGGAGGATAGGTTGTCGTAAACAGCTTCATTTAAAAACTTAACTATAAGCTTATAGTTTTCGGTTGTAGTGGTTTTTATGTGCTTGTTAAAGGGAGTCTGTGTTTCAAGGAGAGTCAATAAAAGCTCTTCAATTTTAATTGCGGCAAGCTGCTTTTTTAAGGGCATATCAAATTTTGTGCCGTCTTCATAGGCATTAAGTGCAGCTTTAATAAGCTCATGTTCTTTAATCCCAACCTTGAAAACACCGTTTGTAAGGACGTTATAAATATTTTCATCGCCTGTCATGGAAAAGGACATTATGATAATAAGAGGATCGGTGCCCTTGGCAGAGCGGATACTGTGAAATTCCATGGGGGAATAGAATATCATTTCGCCCGAATTCAATTCGTAAATTCTGTCCTCCTCAAACACATCCATGGTTCCTTCAATTACATATAAAAATTCCCAGAAATCGTGCCTTTCTCCCGTAAAAATAAAGGAACTGTCATATCTGTGCTCAAAGCCTGAATAGAAAGAATTGATGTTAACTGTTTTCGTAATGCTGAACATAATGCCTCCGTAAGTATCTAAAATAATAAAAAATATATCTTTTATTGCATTGTTTTTTACTTTTTGATATAGTATTATTAATTTATCATATTATTTAAATAAAGTCAAGAAAGGATTTTGATTATGCTTAAATACGGTTTAATCGGTATGGGCGGACTTGGAAAGCTCCACCTTTCAAATCTTGACAGAATAGGAAAAGAGCGTGGCGATATATGCCTTAAGGCAATCTGCGGTGCAACAAAAGAGGATTTGAAAAAAAGTGTAGGTCTTAATATCGGAACAGTTGATGTTTCAAAAGTAAATGTTGATGACTGCAATTTCTACCAGGACTATAAGGAGCTTTTTGCAAACGAGGAGCTTGATTTTGTGGTGGCAGCAATTCCTACATACCTTCACAAGGAAATTGCTGTTTATGCACTTGAACACGGTGTAAGCATACTTTCGGAAAAGCCTATGGCACTTACACTTGACGGCTGTGACAGAATGATTGAAGCGGCAAATAAAAGCGGAAAGCATTTAATGATCGGTCACTGTATGCGTTTTTACTCAACCTATGCAAAGCTTAAGGAGATTGTTGATTCGGGAATTTACGGAAAGGTTTACAGAGCGGAGTTTACAAGATATTCCCAGATGCCGAAGTGGACCTGGAACAACTGGATATTAGATCCCGAAATGAGCGGCGGATGCCCGCTTGACTTGCACGTTCACGATGTTGATATGATGAACTATATTTTCGGGTCACCAAAGTCGCTGTTTTCAACGGCAACAAATAAAAAAGTGGAGCTTGAAAGCATATTTGCACAGTATTATTACGATGACGGAATGGTTGTAATAAGCGGAGCGGACTGGTCACTTCCCGATACATATAAGTTTAATGCACAGTGTATGGTGAATTTCGAAAAGGCTGCCGCAGTAATAAAAGATGACAAGCTCACAATATATACGGACGATGAGATAATTACACCTGAGCTTTCCGAAGAAAGCGAATTCGTTTTGGAGCTTAATGCATTTATTGATATGGTAAAAACAGGTGAGAGAAGCAAGGTAACAACTCCTGAATCAATAAGAGAAACGGTAAGAATCATAAAAGCCGAAGTTGAGTCGGCAAAAACAAGAAAAATAATAGAACTTTGAAAAAAAGAGCCGAAAGCAAATTTCGGCTCTTATTTTGTAAAAGTCAATATTGTTCAAGAAAATGTCAATATTCTCTATTGCACAACACCTGAAATTTTGTTATACTTAATTATAGACAAGGGGGAATAAGTATGAAAAAAACATTATCTTTCATTCTGGCAATTATTCTTGTTTTATTATCGGCGGCAGCATCCTTTGCAGCGGATATAACACTTTTGCCTAAGGATGTAGCAGAAACATCAAAAAGCGGTGTTTTTGTATCGGGTGAAAAAATCGCAGGCTGGAACGAGGACGGATACATCGGCTTTAAGGCTGTGGACCTTACCGGTGCAAAATCCGTCAGAATAAAGGCAAGAATCAACTATATGCGAGGAGATAACGGCGAAGCCTTCGGCGTTTATATTGACGATCCCATAAAGGGTAAGTGCCTCGGCTATATTGTTGTTAATGAGCAGAGGGAGAATTTTACCTATTATGGCGTAAACATTCCCGAAGTTACAGGTAAGCACAATCTTTACATAAAGCAGAACTATACCCATACAAACTATCTTCAGGTGGAAGAAGTTATAGTATCGGCAGATACCTGGGTTGACCCGAAGGGTGTTACTCCCGTGCCCGACGAAAAGATAAAAGATACCTACTCCGATACCTGGGTTGCGGTTGACAATGTGGGACGCCGCCTTGCAGACTATGAAGAGGTTGGCGGAGTAAAAGAGGGCAAGCACGATGTAATTATTTTCTACCACGACTGGCATATTCACGAAACAGAAGCGGTTAATGCAATGGATGTGATAAATGCTCATCCTGAAGCAAAGGACGATTATTATAACGAAGCGTGGCCCTCGAGCGGTCCCATCTATTGGGGCGAACCCATTTACGGCTATTATACGGGAATGGACTACTGGCATTACAGAAAAGCGGCAGAATTAATGGCAGCGGCAGGAATTGATGCTGTTTATCTTGACTATACAAACTCTGACGCCGCATATATAAAGGCTCTTGATGTTATGGCAAGAGCATATCACGATGCAAGAGAAGACGGCGTTGACGTTCCGAAAATAGGCGGATACCTTCAGATGGGCGGAACTCCGGAAAACAAGCTTCGTATGATAAAGGCACTTTATTTCAATCTTTACCAGAACGAGTACTACAAGGACTTATGGTATTACGTTGACGGAAAGCCCCTTGTGCTTCAGGGCGCACATAAGGAAATAATTAAGGCGGCAAACAGCGAAGACACCGAAGAAGTAAAGCTTGTAAATGAAATGCTTGATTTCTTCACCTTCCGTGCAACGGGTGGCGAAGACAGAGACTATCCCGGAAGAGACAATATAAACTGGCACTGGCTCGTGCCATATCCTCAGCCTGCATTCGGAACAACGGAATCGGGCAGAGTTGAAATGGTAAATCTCGGTATGGCCATAAACCGCTCCTACATTGGCGAGGTTGCAAGCTACTGGATTTTCTCCGGTAAATATGCAAAAACCAAAAATTACACAGAGGCATTCGGCGACGATTACCGTCCCGAGGCTGTTCACGAAGGCTATTTCTTCCGCGAGCAGGCGTCTCGCGTTCTTGACCTTGATCCCGAGCACGTAATGGTTGACGGCTGGGACGAGTGGAATACCGCCAGAAGCGAAGAGCTTTACGGCTATAAGAATGTATTTATCGACCTTTATGACAATGTGGCAAGCCGTGACTTTGAGCCTCATAAGGGTGAACTTAAGGACGATTACTATATGCTTCTTACCGATTTTATAAGAAAGTATAAGGGAGTACGTCCTGCGCCAATCGCAAGCGCGGATAAGACCATTGATATAAATGGCGACGTTTCACAGTGGAATGATGTAGCACCCGAATTTATCAACTATTTCGGAAACTATGAAAGAGACGAAGTAGGATACAAAAAGTATAAGTCCAATGAGTTCCACCATTATACAACAGAGGTTGTAAACTCAATTGCAAGTGCGAAAATTGCAAAGGACAGCGAAAACTTCTATTTCTATGTGCTTTCGGAAGAGGATGTAAAAGAGCACGGAAACGGCTTTATGAATATCTATATAAATGCCGACAGAAACAAGGCAACCGGTTGGGAAGGCTATGACTATGTTATAAATGCAAACGGCAAGGGCGTGGTTTCTGCCTTTAATTCCAATGAATATGCGCTTACTGACATCGGAACTGCGGAAATTAAGATTTCCGGCAAGGCTATGATCTTGAAGCTTCAGAGAACGCTTATAGGAAAAACCGACAAGGCTGATTTTGAGTTCAAGGTAACGGACAATATAAAGCCTGAAGGCGACCTTATGCTCTTCTACACAGAAGGAAATTCCGCACCCGTTGGAAGATTTAACTATCTCTATACAGAAATTCCCCAGACGACGCTTACAAAGGAAGAAAGAGCGGCACTTTCCGACACCACCGTATTAAAGGGCGGAAGCGCAAAGATGATAGTTGACGGCGGAAAGATGTATGTATATGAAAAAGATACAAGAGTTACCGCATTTTCAGAAAACGGCACGGTTTATGTTCCTATGAATGCCCTTGAGGATATTATGGGCTACGGCGAAACGAAGGTAACCTATGATTATACCAAGAACGTGGTATATATTAAAACTCACGAGCTTACAGGAAGAGAAATCACGGACTATCAGTGGATTTACACCTACCTTGACACAAACGAGGCGCGGGTTGACGGAAAAGTGCAATCACTTTCCAACTCCGTAAAGGCAGTAAACGGAATAATTTACGTTCCCGTCAGCCTTCTTTCAGAGTGCTTCGGCTGGGAAGTAATATCCATAGGCGACGGTGCTTTTGCCATAAGTCAGAGAACAGCAGGTGCAGAAACTGCCAAGGCTGTACTCGGTCA
>JAZSAR010000249.1:0-22182 GCA_045601965.1 Clostridia bacterium | reverse complement strand
AGAAAATACAAAAATAATACTAACGTATATTTGCAGGAATTTCTGCAGTATTACGCGAAATTTATGATTTTAAGCCTTATGGGGTTTGATTCCCTCGGCTTAAGAAAGGACAAATGAAAATGATAGAACTTGAAAAAAATTATAACCCCGGGAAGTCCGAGGAAAAGCTTTATAAAAGATGGGAGGAAAGAGGCTATTTCCACGCGGAAGCAGACCCTGATAAAAAGCCTTATACAATAGTTATTCCTCCTCCCAACGTAACAGGTCAGCTTCATATGGGTCACGCCTTTGACGAAACGTTGCAGGATATACTTATCCGTTTTAAGAGAATGCAGGGCTATTCTGCGCTCTGGGTTCCCGGAACAGACCACGCGGGTATTGCAACACAGATAAAGGTTGAGGCTGAGCTTCGCACCAAAGAAGGCCTCACAAGATATGATCTCGGAAGAGAAAAATTCCTTGAGAGAGTATGGGACTGGAAGGAAAAATACGGAAGCCGTATTATAAGTCAGCTTAAGAAAATCGGATGCTCCTGCGACTGGGACAGAGAACGCTTCACAATGGATGAAGGTTGCTCCAAAGCAGTAAGAGAGGTTTTTGTAAACCTTTATAATAAGGGACTTATATACAGAGGCCCCAGAATCATCAACTGGTGCCCCAACTGCATCACAGCCCTTTCAAACGAAGAGGTTGAGCATGCTGAGCACGCAGGTAATTTCTGGCACATAAAGTATCAGATTAAGGGCACCGACGACTATGTTGTTATCGCAACAACAAGACCTGAAACCCTTTTCGGCGATACCGCAGTTGCGGTAAACCCCGAGGATGAAAGATATAAGGATATCGTAGGAAAGACACTTCTTCTTCCTCTTACCGACAGAGAAATTCCCGTTATTGCGGATGAATATGTTGATAAGGAGTTCGGAACAGGCTGTGTTAAGATTACACCTGCCCACGACCCCAACGACTTTGAAGTAGGAAAACGTCACGACCTTGAAATCATAAAGGTTATGAACGACGATGCTACAATGAACTCATATGCAGGAAAATATGAGGGAATGGACCGTTATGAATGCCGTAAGGCTATGATAAAAGACCTTACCGATATGGGACTTCTTGTTAAGACAGAAGAGCATTCTCATAATGTAGGTCAGTGCTACCGCTGCGGAACAACAATCGAGCCCATCGTATCCGACCAGTGGTTTGTTAAGATGCAGCCCCTTGCGGAAGCTGCTATCAAAGCTGTAGACAGCAAGGAAACAGAATTCGTTCCCGACCGTTTTTCAAAGACATATATGAACTGGATGGAAAATGTATACGACTGGTGTATTTCACGTCAGCTCTGGTGGGGACACAGAATTCCCGCATTCTATTGCGATTCCTGCGGCGAAATGACAGTATCCAAAGAAGACATCACGGTATGTCCCAAATGCGGAAAGCCCGTACGCCAGGAAGAGGACGTTCTTGATACCTGGTTCTCTTCTGCACTCTGGCCCTTCTCAACACTTGGCTGGCCCGAAAAGACAAAGGATCTTGATTATTTCTATCCCACAAGCACACTTGTAACAGGCTATGACATTATCTTCTTCTGGGTATCCAGAATGATATTCTCCGCTTGCGAGCATACGGGAAAAGCACCCTTTAAGCACGTATTTATCCATGGTCTTGTTCGTGACGGTAACGGCGAAAAAATGTCAAAATCAAAAGGAAACGGTGTTGATCCCCTTCAGATTATTGATATGTACGGTGCCGATGCATTAAGGTTCACCCTTGTAACAGGTGTTGCTCCCGGTAACGATATGAGATTCCCCGTAACCTATGATCCTCCCGTTGAAAAGGGCAAAAACCCCAATCCCGAGGTAAACAAGATTGTAGGTGCTCCCGGAGTTGAGGCAAGCCGTAACTTTGCAAACAAGCTGTGGAACGCTGCCCGTTTCGTTTTAATGAATCTCGAAACAGATGACTACACTCTTCCTTCCGAAGATGAACTTTGCGCAGAGGATAAGTGGATCGTAAGCCGTCTTAACACTCTTATCGGCGAAGTTACAAGAAGCCTTGAAAAGTTTGATATCGGTATTGCGATTTCCGCAATTTACAGCTTTGTATGGGACTGGTACTGCGACTGGTATATTGAGCTTGTAAAGCCCAGACTTTACAATAAGGATAACCCCACAAAGCTTGCCGCACAGAGAACACTTGCTTATGTGTTAATCAATTCCTTAAAGCTTTTGCATCCTGTTATGCCCTTCGTAACAGAAGAAATTTACACCGCACTTTACGGTGAGGATGAAAGCATTATGGTGTCAAAATGGCCCGAATATTCCGATAAGCTCACCTTCAGTGAAGAATTTGCCGAAACCGAGCTTGTTATAGGTGCAATTCGTGCTGCAAGAAACCTTCGTACAGAAATGAACGTGCCTCCTTCAAAGAAGGCAAAGCTTATAATCGTTTCCGAAAACGATGAACCCTTCAGAAAGGGACAGGCTTTCTTTGAAAAGCTTGCATCCGCATCTGAGGTTGAGTACTTAAACAGCGAAGAAGGAATAACCGGTAACACAGTAAGCCAGGTAACAGAGGGTGCTAAAATTATCATTCCTCTTGACGAGCTTGTTGACAGAGAAAAGGAACTCGAACGCTTAAACGGCGAAAAGGAAAGACTTCTTTCCGAAATTGCCCGTGTCGAAAAGCTTCTTTCAAATCAGGGCTATATTGCAAAGGCTCCCGCCGCTTTGGTTGAAAAGGAAAGAGCAAAGGGCGAAAGCTTTAAGAAGATGCTTACAGACGTTGAAGAGAGCATAAAGAAATATCAGTAATAAAAATCGGGCTTTCAAAAGAAAGCCCGATTTTTGAAGGGAAGATTAAAATGAATAAAAACGAAGCACTTTCTTTCATTCACGGCACACTTAAATTCGGCTCCGTTTTAGGGCTGGATTCAATAAAAAATCTTATGGGATTCCTTGGTAATCCGCAAAAGGGGATGAAATTCATCCACGTTGCAGGCACAAACGGCAAAGGCTCGGTATGCTCCATGCTTTCGGAAATGCTTATAAGTGCGGGCTATAATACGGGACTTTATACGTCGCCTGCCCTTGTAAACTTTAACGAAAGAATACGCCTTAACGGAAAAGAAATTTCAGATTCTGATCTTGCTTATTGCACCGAAAAGGTAAAAGAAGCCTGCGGAAAAATGGAAAAGGACGACATGTCGCACCCCACCGAGTTTGAAATAGTAACAGCCATCGCCTTTTTATACTATAAAATGAAAAAGGCGGATATCGTGGTGCTTGAGGTTGGAATGGGCGGAAGGCTGGATGCCACAAACATAATAGAAAATCCTCTTGTTACGGTAATTACTTCCATAAGTTTGGACCACACGGACAGATTAGGCAGCACGATAGCGGAAATTGCAGGTGAAAAGTGCGGAATAATTAAAAAAGGCTCCGTTACCGTTACAAGTGCATATCAGAATCCCGAAGCACTTTCTGTCATAGAAAAAACGGCTGAAAACTTAATCGTTGCAAAAAAGCCACATCTTAAGGATGAAACCTTATCGGGACTTACCTTTGATTATGCAAATATGGAAAACCTCTTTTTGTCACTTACGGGAATCCATCAGCTTGAAAATGTATCAATTGCAATTGCTGTTGCAAAGGTGATAGGGCTTTTTGATGAGGATATAAGAAAAGGTCTTAAAAATGTCACGCATCCTGCGAGAATGGAAGTAATAAGGGAAAATCCCCCGGTAATTCTTGACGGGGCGCATAACCCTTCTGCCATGGGGCATCTTAAGGAAAATGTGAAAAAATTCCTTAAAGGCTATAATAAAACGCTGATAATAGGAATGCTCCGCGATAAAGATTATGAAGAGTGCGCATCTTTAATCGGATGCGAATTTGACAGAATAATAACCGTTGATGTGCCGGGAAGCCGGGCGCTTCCGAAAGAAGAACTTGCCGAAGTTATGAAAAAATACTGCAATGATGTAACAAGCCTGGACTTAAAGGACGCTGCATCCAAAATCGATGAAAGCGGTGCTTTCGTAATTGCGGGCTCACTCTATATGGCAGGAGAATTTAAGGAAAAATATCAACATCTTATATAATAAAGGAGGGATTTACGGTGACGGAATTTTTCAAAAAGGCTTTGCTTCCGGATAAGGATGCAAATGTTTTTGTAACATCGGCAGAGATAGATGGCGCCGTAAATCCCTTTTTGCCAGATAAACTGAGCGATGGAATAAGGCATCACGCCGATCTTACAATCTGCCATCTCGGCGGGAAAAGATTTGTAACAGCTTTAGGCACCGGTGAATATTATAAAGAAAGAATAAAAAACGCCGATATAACGGAAGGGCTTACGGAAGTGAAAAGTCCCTATCCGCATGATGCGGCATACTGTGCGGCGGTTTTCGGAAAATTTGCCGTGGCAAACGAAAAAATCACGGACCCTTATCTGCTTTCGGTATTGAAGGAAGAATTTACCTTCATAAATGTTTCCCAGGGCTATGCAAAATGCAACATATGTCCCATAAGGGAAAATGCGGTAATTACAGAGGATGAGGGAATTTATAAAAAGCTTTCTGATTATATGGATGTGCTTTTAATCAGAAAGGGAGATATTTCCCTTCCGCCCTATGAATACGGATTTTTTGGCGGAAGCACGGGAATGATAGGAAAGGATAAGCTTTTCGTAAACGGAAAGCTGAAAACTCACAGAGATGCTGAAAAAATTTATGCTTTTTTAGAAAAATATTCCGTAAAAGCAATTGAAAGAGAAGGAAAAATTTCAGACGTGGGATCTGTAATAGCCGTTTTTTAGGCTTAAGAAAGGAAGTTTTTCTTGGCAATAAAAATCATCAATCTTCCGAATAGTGCAAAAGGTGTGCTAAAGGGCATAATAAAAAGCGATGGAACGGTAAAAGATGAAATGGAGGCCTTTTTCGCTCTTTCTGACTATCTTATTTTGACGGAAGAACCTTCCGCCGTATATGATATAGCAAAATTTGTGTCGGAAAATGAAGGAGAACTTTCAGGGAAAATAGCAAAACGTGCATTTTCGGTACTGGCAGAAGATAAAGAATTTTCTGTTTTTGAAAGAAGAAAGATTCTTATAAAAAGCCTGACAGACTGTGCAAAGGAAACCGAGGTGCTTAATTTTGAAGGGTTTTTAACCTTCCGTACGGAAAATTATATAAGTCTTTTATACAAAGCTGTATATAAGGCAGCAGAAGAAGTGTTTTTAGAACGGGAGTATAAGGAAATGACTTGTCTTTTGAGAGAGTCGTTAAAGGAAACGAAATCACGCATAAGGGAAGCTCATATTTACGGCTGTTTTATTTTTGACGAAAACGGAAAAGAGATGGCAAAGGAAAAGGGGATTTATCTTATAAAGCCCGACAGAATGCTTGAAACCCTTCTTAATCTGGCGCCGGAAAGAATATATATCCACTATCCGCCGGAAAAGGAAATGCTTTCGGCAATCGAGGAAGTTTTTTCTCCGAATGTGATTTATATAAACTAAAGAAAAGGTGAAACTATGAAAACTGTGCTTTGTGCCGTAAATTCGGCGTATGTTCATAAAAATCTTGCGGTATTGAAGCTTTCAAAATATCTTGGAGATAAGGTACGGGTGCGGGAATTTAACATAAATTCTCCCCGCGACTTTATATATAATGAGCTGTTAAAAGAAAAGGCAGATATTTACTGCTTTTCAACTTACATATGGAATATTGAGTGCATAAAGGCAATATCGGAAAGACTTAAAAAAGCAACGGGCGCCTTGATTATTCTTGGAGGACCGGAAGCAGGGGGAGATGCCGAAGGGCTTATAAAAAGCTGCCCTTATATTGATTATGTAATAAAGGGCGAGGGCGAGCTTGCCTTGGAACATCTTCTGTCGGCAATTGAAAAAGGTGAAAAGGCAGCTTTTTCCGGTATATATGAGAAAACAGGGGGAAGCGGAATTGCTCCATCCTTAAAAGATTTGCCTTTTTGCTATGAAGAGCGTGACATTGCGGAAAATCCCGGCAAGATTTTTTACTATGAAACAAGCCGAGGCTGCTTTAACAAATGCGCATACTGTATATCGGGCAGGGAAGATGTGTGCCTTTATGATGAAGAAAAAGTGAAAGCAGAGCTTTTGCATATGGCTTCATTCAATCTTCCTTTAATTAAGCTGGTTGACCGAAGCTTTAATGCCTACGGAAAAAGAAGCGAAAGAATGCTCCGCTTTTTATCTGAAGAAACGGGAGAAACCTGTTTTCATTTAGAGGTTGCACCCGATCTTTTTACAGAGGAAATGCTGGGTATTATAAAAAATGCAAAAAAAGGCAAATTTCAGTTTGAAGCGGGAATCCAGTCATTGAACGAAGAAACATTATCGGCAATCGGAAGAATGTGCGACAATGAAAAAGCACTTTCAAATCTTAAAAAAATAATTTCCTTCGGAAATGTAAATGTCCATACGGACATTATTGCAGGGCTTCCTTTAGAGGATATGAAAAGCTTTATAAAAACCTTTAACGGCGTTTATGCTCTTAAGGCAAAAAGGATGGATGTGGGCTTTTTAAAGGTGCTTAAAGGAACTGCGATGGAAGAAATTGCGGGAAAATACGGCATTGTTTATGAAAGTGTACCGCCTTATGAGGTTATAAAAACCGATGCATTGACAGCCTTTGATTTAGCGGAAATTAAAAAAGTGCACCTTGCCCTGGACAGAATTTATAACAGCGGTAAGTTTTCCTATACCGTAGATTATATTGAAAAAACGGAAAAAAGTCCCTTTGAGTTATATCATTCTCTGGGCAGCATAATAAGTGAAGGGATGAGTCTTAATAAAATTTTTAAGGCATTGCTTGAAAAATTCCCGGATGCGAAAATTCCTCTTATAAAGGACTTTATGCTGTCGGGAGAAAAGAGAGTGCCGGACGGTTTTGACAATATCTATATAGATAAGTTTTCCGAAAAGTGCATTTCGTTTCTGGCGGAAAACTGTGAAAGATACTTTCCTCATCTTTCACACCTTCATCCCGGTGCGGCGTATAAAAAGCTTAAGTTTTATGCCTTTAGCGAAGGCGTGTTTGTATCAGACAGAGAAAATGGCGTGGTTTACGACATAACGGATAAAATAAATTGCTAAATTTTACATGAGTAAAAAAGCCTCCCGAAGCGCAAATTATTACTGTACAACGAATCGGGAGGTGATACGAATGACAAGAAATAAGAAGCTTGTACCTGAAGCAAAGGCTGCTCTTGATAAGTTCAAGATGGAATGTGCTTCTGAGGTTGGTGTAAACCTTAAGAACGGTTACAACGGCGATCTTACCGCTAAGGAAAACGGCAGTGTCGGCGGTCAGATGGTTAAGAAGATGATTAAGTCTTATGAAGAAAATATGAAATAAGGCTCATCATAAAATTTTTCATGAAAAATAAACGGTTGCGAAAGCAACCGTTTGTTTTTTGTTGACGAAAGGCTGTCTGAGTGGTAAAATAAAAGTATTGATACATAGTGCGGAGGGTTAAATTATGTATGACTTAATTATAAAAAACGGCAATATAATTGACGGAAGCGGAAAGGTAGGGTATATCGGAGATATAGCAATATACGACGGTAAGATAGTCTGCATTTCAGAAAATATAGAAGGCGAAAGCAAAGAGGTGATTGATGCGACAAACCTCACCGTAACACCGGGCTTTATTGATTCTCACAGCCATTCTGATTATGCAGTTTTTGACTATCCTGATATGATTGAAAAAGTTGAGCAGGGGATAACCACATCAATCGGCGGTCAGTGCGGAATGACTTTGGCACCGAACGGCGTAAAGGGCGACAAACTTGAAACCTTCGGCACAATGGTTAACGCTGCAAAGGATATTCCTCTTGGCTCAAACCTTAAAAACTTTGTGGGGCACAGCGCCTTAAGAATAACGGCTATGGGCTATGAAAACAGAAAGCCCACCGCCTCCGAGCTTGAAACAATGAAAAAATACTTAAGAGAAGCTATGGAAAACGGGGCATTGGGACTTTCCTACGGACTTATCTATACGCCAAGCTGCTATGCCGAAACCGATGAGCTTATAGAACTTGCAAAAGTAGTGAAAGAATACGACGGGCTATTAAGCGCCCACATAAGAAACGAAGGCTTTGAATTTATCGAGGCGGTGGAAGAATTTTTAACCGTAATAAAAGAAACCGGTGTAAAGGCGGTATTTTCCCACCACAAGAGTATGTATAAGCCCAACTGGGGGAAGGTTGATAAGTCTCTTGAAATGATTAAGGCTGCAGTCAGTGAAGGCTATGACATACATATGGATGTTTATCCCTATGAGGCGTCAAGCACAAGCCTTGCGGCAACGGTAATTGCCAAGGAATTCAGAGCGCTTGACAGTAAGGGTATTGCAGAAATGCTCAAGGATAAAGCTATGCGCGAAAAAATAAAAGAGGCGTATATTAAAAGAAACGGTGACAGCCTTTCAAATCTTCTTCTTGCAGAATGCCCCGCTTTTTCTGAATATGAAGGAATGAAAATTGACGAAATAGCAAAGCTTTGGGGAAAGGATGATTTTGAAACAGCCTTTGATATACTGGCAGGCTCAGGCGCAAATGCCAATATCTGCAATTTCTGTATGAGCGAGGATGATATTGAAACGGTTCTCAAATATGAAAGGGCAATGATATGCACCGACTCTTCCGTGGCGAAGGATGCGAAAACCTATCACCCCAGATTAAAGGCATCCTTTCCGAGATTTTTGGGTAAGTATGTAAGAGAGCGAAAGGTTGTAACCTTGGAAGAAGCTATAAGAAAATGCACCTTGATGCCCGCCTCGGTTTACGGTCTTGATAACAAAGGAAAAATTGAAGCAGGGTATGATGCAGATATATGCATTTTCGATGCGGATAAAATAACAGATAAAGCAAGCTATGTAAACTGCACCGAGCGATGCGAGGGACTTAAGTTTGTAATAATAGGCGGCGAAGTTGTGGCAGAAAATGCAGTATATAACGGAAAGAAGAAAGGCAGATTTATATTAGATGAAAGATAAGTATCGGAGGACAATTTATGATACAGACAGTTAAAGGTAAAATTGATAAAAATTTTGAAGGCAGGGCGCTTTGCCACGAGCATATAAGCTGTTCGGATAATAATTATGTGAAAGCATTCGGTAAAAAATGGCTTTCAAGGGAAGAATTATCCTGCTATGCCGCAAAGGTTTTGTCCGGCTTAAAGAAAAAATACGGCGTAACATTGTTTGTTGACGGCACACCCATTGACCTTGGCAGAGACGTTAAGCTTATGTGCGAGATTTCGGAAAAATCGGGCGTTCACATTGTGGCATCAAGCGGTACATACTGGTTTCCCGGCTTTGTTGACGGGGGAAACACGGAAGAGGAGCTTGCCGAGTGGTTTATTGAAGATTGTCTTTCGGGTATGGAAGGCTCCGACATTCGCCCCGGTATATTAAAATGTGCTTCGGGGCATCTTGGCATAACTTCCGAAATTGAAAAACGCCACAAGGTTATGGGTATTACTCAGGCGGCAACTCACCTTCCCATCTATGTTCATTGTCAGCATAAGGAGGATGCGGTATTCCGTCAGATTGAGCTTTTAACATCCGTTGGAGCTGATGCGGAGAAAATAATAATCGGGCACACGGCGATACGTCCTGATGCCGAATATCTCAAAACCGTACTTGATATGGGATGTTATATATCCTTTGACCAGTGCCACTGTTATCCTGCGAAAATATCCGAGTTCGGCGAAAGCCTTGCTAAACTTTGGGAAAAAGGCTATGGAGATAAAATTCTTCTTGCAAACGACTATTGCATACACAGCGATTTTCCCGCTTATAAGAGAAACGGCTTACATCTTTCATTTGATGAGCAGATTGAAAACCTTGCCCACGTGCTCACTTATGTAAAAACTGCCTTTTTTGAAGCGGGAGGAAGCGAAGAACAATTCACAAGAATGACAGATATAAACATAAAGAACGTACTTGATGTATGAGAAAATCACCGCCCGATGGGCGGTGATTTTCTTACTTCATATATGCCTTTAAATAATTTGCACTGAAATCAAGACTTCTTAAAGCATTTCCGCCTGCAAAGTTTGCGTCCTGCTCAATTATATAGTGGGAAACACCGATTTCCTCGGCGGTCTTTAATATGCCTTCCCAGTAAAGGGTACCGTTACCGACCTCGGTCATTGTGGCACAGAACTTGCCGCCTTCATTTCTGAGCATCATATCCTTTAAGTGGAGAATGTCGATTCTTCCGGCAAGTTTTTCCATCCAGTGACGGACATCGCCGCCGCCTGCCGCAACCCAGCAGGTATCAAGCACGAAGCTTGTGGTCTCGGGATCAAGTCCCTCGTAGAGATAGTCCATTAAAGTTCTTGCGCCGTCAATTCTCAGAAATTCAAAATGATGGTTGTGGTATGTAAGCTTATAGCCGTCCTTGGCATATTCTTTGGCAGCTGAGTTAAATTCCTTTATGAAGGAAAGAAGATTTTCCTTGCTCTCTCTTGCAGCCATGGGCATAGCGCCGATACCGATGTTTTTGGTGCCCCAGAAATCGTGAATTTTCTTTGTCTCTTCAGGGTTATTCAATATTGCATTATAGTCATAGTGGCTTCCTATTACCTGCATATCATATTTTTTGCAGAGATTTCCGAGCAGTTCATAGGAGAAGGGCATACCTGCTGTATGAAGCTCCTTTATTCCCATTTCGTGAAGCTTTTTGAATGTGAGATCCACATAATCGTCACCCATAAAGAAGTCTCTCACGGTGTATAACTGTAAACCAAGCTTTGTAAACATATAATCACTCCTTTTAATGTTTAATTTATTATAAATCTTTTCTTCATATTTTGCAAGATATTAATTTAATGCTATGGCTTTGCAATATAATATTGACCTTCTTGACTTAATGTGGTAAAATATAATAGCACAATTTAGTGATTTTTCCTTTAAGGAGAGACGAAGCAATGGATAAAATTTCGGTTATAATTCCTGTTTATAACGTGGAAAAATATCTTGAAAGAGTGATAAATTCCGTATTGAATCAGACTTATAAAGAGTTTGAAATTTTGTTGATAGATGACGGTTCTACAGACGGTTCCGGAGCGCTTTGCGATAAATATGCAAAGACAGATGCAAGAATTAAGGTAGTGCATAAACAAAACGGCGGAGTTTCTGAAACACGCAATAAAGGAATTGACTGCTCTGTGGGCAAATATATAACTTTTATTGATGCTGACGATTATGTCGAAAAAGACTATTTGCAAAAATTATACAGTGCTCTCATAAATGAAAAGGCACAGATTTCTATTTGCTGTATGCGTAAGTCTTTTGAAGATAAAAACAGACCTGACAAGGTTGTAGATATGTGGGGAGAACAAAAGGTGTTCACGGGAGAACAGGCTATACAGTTTACCAGTGACAGTAAATATCCTGTGGTTGGTTTCGTATGGGGAAGTCTCTATGATGCGGAATTTTTAAAAAAAAGCGGAGTACGCTTTCACGAAGATATACATTTTTGTGAGGACATGCTCTTTAAATGCGAATTATTATGTAATGACAATATAAAAGTTGTTGCTATTCCTGATATTATGTATGTATATTGGATAAGAGGAAACTCGGCAACAATGAACTCGCGTAAAAATATAAAAAAATTTGCCTCTGAAATTGCTGCCCGTAAACAAATACTTGCGATTGCAAACAGATGGCCCGGCAGTGAGCTTGAAAAACGTACATATTTTAGACTTTTCAGCAGTTACACGAATTTAATTAAAGGATTGTTTATATCGGATGCGGGAAAGGAAGAAGAGAAAAAACGTATAGAGGAAATTAAAGAGCTATATCCATACGTTAAATCTATGAACATATCAAAGAAAGACAGATTCTTCTATCATCTTATTGTTGCAAATAGATCTTTAGCAAAAATATTGACTCGCTTTATTTTAAGATAATGATTTGGCTATACAATTACTTTTTATGTGTTAAAAGTACAGTTATTGGAATATGCTGAAAAAACAAAGAACAGAATGTTGGGCTGTTCTTTGTTTTTTTGCTGTTTAGCCTGGCATAAGCATACGGAATGAAAGAACAGCACTTTTGTATGAATAGAGGTATTTACAAAGTACATCTTTTGCAAGATTTAATTTACATATTGAAATTTTTATAGTTTGGTTATATAATAATATAGATATATTATAATGAAAGAAGTTGGTTGTTATGGCATTTACACCTCCATGGAAGCATACATTTCCGCCGCATAAAGTTTTCGGTAATTTATATTTCTGCGGATCAAGAATCGCATCAAGCCATGTTGTTGACACCGGAGACGGCTTAATTATGTTTGATACGGGCTATGGCTTTTGCTTATATCAGTTAATCGACGGTATGTATCGCCTGGGACTTAACCCCTATGACCTTAAAATAATTTTCCACACCCACGGTCATATTGACCATTACGGCGGAACAAAGGCGCTGATTGAAATGACCGGAGCGAAAACCGCAATAGGAGCACTCGATGCACCCTCTGCAACCGGCGAGGCTGACCTTTCCTTTGCAAAAGAGCTTGGAATGGAGTATAACGAAATGTTCACTCCCGATATTCTCCTTTCAGACGGGGATTGTATAACCGTGGGCAACACAACCGTAAAGGCAATGGCAAATCCCGGCCATACGATAGGTGCCATGAGTTATTTCTTTAATGTAACCGACGGAAAAGAGACTCTTCGTGCAGGACTTCAGGGCGGAATGGGAATGAACACCTTAAGCCGCGAATATTTAGAAAAGGTGGGTTATCCACTGAGTCTCAGGGAAGACTATATAAAGGGAATGGATCGCCTTAAGTCAGAGCACGTTGATATCCATATCGGAAATCATCTTGGCGACAATCACGCACCCGAAAAGTATGAGCGTTTAATGGCAGGCGATGAAAGAGCCTTCATAAATCCCGGTGACTGGGCAATTTCAATGGAAGAAGGCAAAAAGCGCCTTTATGATTTAATAGAAAAGGAAGAGGCAAAGTGACATATTCTGAATATTTAGCGAAAATAAAGGATAAAAATGTGGGATTTTTGGGCATTGGCAGAAGTAATATGCCCCTTATAAGAATGCTTAAAAAAGCCGGCGTTTCCGTGACGGTGCGTGACGGAAAGGAAAAGGGCAGCTTCGGAGACATGGAAAAGGAACTTAAAATGCTGGGTATTCCCATGATAACGGGAAAAGATTATCTTAAAAATCTTGCAATTCACGACATTTTATACAAAACTCCCGGAATAAGAGGAGATAAGCCGGAAATCCTTGAGGCGGTTTCTCTCGGGACTGTCCTTACAAGCGAGATGGAGCTTTTCTTCGAGCTTTGCCCCTGTAAAATTTTTGCGGTAACAGGCTCTGACGGAAAGACCACCACAACCACTCTTATATACAACATATTGACACAGGCGGGGTATAAGTGTCACCTTGGCGGAAACATCGGAAGGCCTTTAATAGGCGATATTGAAAATATAAAGAGCGATGATTTTGCGGTGGTGGAGCTTTCAAGCTTTCAGCTTTTCAACATGAAGAAATCTGCGGATGTGGCAGTTATAACCAATATTTCGGAAAATCATCTTGACTGGCACAAGGATTTTGAGGAATACATTGAGGCGAAGAAAAATGTGTTCATTCATCAGGAGACAGATGACCTTGTGGTATTGAATGAGGATAACTTCTATACAAGGGAAATGAAGGATGACAAAGACGGTAATGTAAAGACGTTTTCAAGAAAAACTAAAGCGGATGTGTATCTTGAAAACGGGGTTATTTATTCTGACGGATTCGAAATAATGAAAGCATCGGATATTAAAATCCCCGGCGTCCACAATATTGAAAATTATATGGCGGCAATAGCGGCTACACATTTTTATGTTTCGCCTGAGGATATAATAAACGTGGCGAAAAACTTTGGCGGAGTCCCTCACAGAAACGAGCTTGTCCGTGAGTTTGAAGGTGTGTCTTATTACAACGACTCTATCGCATCAAGTCCGACAAGGGCAATGGCCACATTATCTTCCTTTAATGAAAAGGTGATACTGATTGCAGGGGGCTATGATAAAAACTTGAATTATGAGCCTCTTGGACCGGTTATTTCAGAAAAGGTTAAACATCTTATTTTAGTTGGTGCAACAAGTGACAAGATAGAAGCAGCGGCAAAAAATGCCGGATTTTCTTCGATTGAAAGAACAAATGACTTCCGAGAGGCAGTTATGCTGGCAAAGAAAGCGGCAAAGGAAGGGGACAAAGTGGTTTTATCTCCTGCATCCGCAAGCTTTGATATGTTCCGCGATTTTGAGGAGAGGGGCAACATTTTCAAGGAAATAGTTAATTCACTTTGAGGTGATTTTATGGAACTTCTTAAAAAACTTACCGAGGCAAGAGGCGTATCGGGACATGAAAGCATGGCAAGCGCGGTTTTTAAAGATCTTTTATCAGAATACACTAAAGACATTAAAGAAGATGTCTTGGGAAACATAACAGGAAAAATTTCATCTGGCGTTGATAATGCAAAAAAACTCTTGATTGAAGCTCACATTGATGAGCTTGGGTTAATGATAACAGGGATAGAGGAGCGTGGATTTTTAACCTTTACGCCAGTCGGCGGAACGGATATGAAAATCCTTCCCGGATGCGAGGTTACGGTACACGGTAAAAAGGATATATATGGTATAGTTGGCGCAAAGCCTCCCCATCTTATAAAGGACGGAGAGGATAAGGGGCTTAACATAAATATTATGGCAATCGACACCGGACTTGAAAATGTTTCAGATGTTGTTTCCGTTGGAGATATCGCAACCTACAATGCGGGATTTAATAATCTGGCAGGAGACTGTGCAGTTGACCGTGCCTTTGATGACAGAGCAGGACTTGCGGTTTTGCTTAAGGCTCTTGCTATGATAAAAAAACCAAAAATGGATATATATGTATCAGCAACGGTGGGGGAAGAGCTCGGCACCCGTGGAGCAAGATGCGTTGCATACGATGTAAATCCAGACTATTCAATATCTGTGGATGTAACCTTCGGAACTTCGGAAGGAAGCTCAGATAAAAGCTTTGAACTTTCAAAGGGCCCCACAATATGCATAAGCCCAAGCTTATCTTTTGATTTTACAAAGCAGCTTATGGCACTCTGCACCGAAAAGGAAATTCCCTATCAGACTGAAACCGAGGGCGGAAATACGGGAACAAATGCCTGGGCGGTGGCAAGAAATGCCGATAACTGCCGCTGTGCTTTAGTTTCGGTGCCCATAAGATATATGCATTCCACCTGCGAGGTACTTAATATAAAGGATATTGAAAATGCCGCGAAATTAATTGCCGCATTTTGTGAGGAGGGAAGTCTTGATGCTTAAATTGCTTACGGAAACAGACGGAGTATCGGGCTTTTGCTCACCGGTGCGGAAGGTAATAATGGATAATATAAAAAAGGGCGAAGTGACGGTGGATGCCCTTGGTAATATAATTGTATATATTAAAGGAAGAAACTCGGACAAAAAGGTTATGTTCTGTACACATATGGACGAGGTTGGCTTTATGGTTACGGAAATAACGGATAAGGGCTATCTTAAATTCACAAGCTGTGGCGGGATTGATCCCAGAGTTATTGTTTCCAAACGTGTCAGAATCGGAGACAATAAAGTTCCCGGCGTTATTGCGGTAAAAGCTGTGCATCTTCAGAGCGGAGATGAGAGGAAGAAAGCAGCGGATGAAGATAAGCTATCTGTTGATATAGGGGCATCAAATAAGGAAGAAGCTGAAAAGCTGGTATCAATAGGGGACTATATCGCCTTTGACACAGAGTTTTCGTATTTCGGTGATGACTTTATGAAAGGAAAGGCCTTTGACGACAGAGTTGGCTGTGCCTGCCTTCTCAAGATGCTTGAGAAGGATTATCCCTATGATTTTTACGGGGTGTTTTCCACCTGCGAGGAGATAGGCGGAATCGGCGCCCGTGCGGCAGCGGCTAAAATAAAGCCGGATATGGCTCTTGTTTTGGAAGGTACAACCGCATCGGACGTATACGGATGCGAAGAGCGGGACTATGTGACGAAGCTCGGAAACGGCGTATGTATTCCCGTACGCGACAGAAGTATGATAGCAAACCGCAAAATGGTTGAATTCTTAAAAAAGTGTGCTGATGAAGCTGATATAAAATGGCAGTATAAATATGCCACAACCGGCGGCACCGACGGTGGCTCAATCCATATAACGGGAGAGGGAATCCCTACGGCGATACTGGCGCTTCCCTGTCGCTATATCCATTCTCCTGTCAGCGTTGCAAGCGTAGGTGACTATGAGGCTATGGTAAAGCTTTCACTTATCTTTGCCGAGCGGGCTATGGAAATATTATAATGGAAGGAACTTTTATATGGAACTACTTAAAAAACTTTGTGAGGCCTTCGGCCCTTCCGGGTGCGAATCGGAAATTGCAGATATAATAAAGGAAGAAATGGCACCTTATTCGGATGAGATATATTCTGACAGTATGGGAAATCTTATATGCCATAAAAAGGGAAGCGGCAAAAAAATAATGTATGCCGCTCATATGGACGAAATAGGTCTTATGGTTACATTTATTGAGGAGACGGGCTATTTAAGATGTGCACAGATAGGATATCTTCCGCCGCACTACTCCATAAACCGTTTTGTGAAATTTGAAAACGGAACAGTTGGTGTTGTTGCCTATGAAAAGGAACATGAGGGAAATCTCCGTCAGGAAAAAGTGTTTATCGATATCGGTGCTAAATCGAGAGAAGAAGCGGAAAAGAAAGTGTCCGTCGGAGATTGCTGCAGTATAATGTCCCATTTTGCGGTAATGGGGGACAAGGTTGCGTCAAAAACCCTTGATAACAGAGTGTCCTGCTATGCATTAATCCGTGCGGCAAAGGAAATGAAAACCTATAACGACATTTACTATGTTTTCACAACCCAGGAAGAGGTTGGGCTTCGCGGTGCGGGGCCTGCGGCATTTAAAATTGAGCCCGACATTGCAATTTGCATTGATGTAACAATGAACGGAGATACCCCCGAGTGCAGTAAAAATTCCCTTAAGCTTGGCGGAGGTACTGCCATAAAGGTTATGGATCACTCCGTAATTACGGGGCTTGAGGTAAGAAACAAGCTTATTTCCCTTGCAAAGGAAAATGATATATCATATCAGATGGAAGTGATAACCGGTGGCGGCACCGATGCGGGAGCTATACATACCGTGAAGGGAGGCGTTTTGACAGGGGCTATATCCATCCCGATGCGATACATTCATTCGGCAACTGAAACAGCAGACATTTCTGATATTGAAAACACGGTTAAGCTTATAAAGGCTTTTGGAGAAGCGACACACTAAAGGAGAATTATTATGGACTATGTAGCACGTGCCATCACAATGGATGGCTTTGTAAGAATATATGCGGCAAACACGACAGAGCTTGTAAATGAAGCTGCGAAAATTCACGGATGCAGCGCAACTGCGGCAGCAGCCCTTGGAAGAACGCTTACTGCAACAGCTATGATCGGTGCAATGATAAAGGATGAAGATACTTCTGTCACCGTTCAGATTGACGGAGGCGGTTCTGTCGGGAAGATATGTGCAGTTACAGACGGAAGTGCTTTTGTAAGAGGCTATTGCACTAATCCTTTAGCGGATTTGCCCACAAAGGCAAACGGTCATCTTGATGTTGGCGGAATCGTGGGAACAGACGGATATCTCGGCATAATAAAGGACTACGGTATGAAAGAGCCCTATGTAGGACACGTTGAACTTGTGTCCGGCGAAATTGCGGAGGACTTTACAAAATACTTTGCAGAGAGCGAACAGACACCATCGGCTGTAGGTCTTGGTGTGCTTGTTGACAAGGATTTATCCATAAAGAGCGCCGGCGGATACATAATTCAGCTTCTTCCGGGTGCAACCGAGGAACATATTGAGGACATTGAAAAATCCCTTGCGGCATTCGGAAGCGTAACCGAAGCAATTGAAACGGGAATGACGCCGGAACAGATTGCGGAAAGCTTAATGAGCGACCACAGTATGTTCTTTTACGATAATGTGGATACGGGGTATTTTTGTCCCTGCTCTGAGGAGAGAATGGAAAGGGCGCTTATCGCCATCGGAAAGAAAGATTTGCAGGAAATAATCGATACCGACGGTCACGCAGAACTTAATTGCCATTTCTGCAGGCGGAAATTTGATTTTTCTAAAGAACAGCTTATGGAAATAGCGGGAAGAATAACTGGTAAATAGTGGAAATAATAGGGCTTTTTCAAGGTAAAATTTGGTTTTCATACTACAAATTGGTGTTTTTGTTGGTAAGAGTTGAAAAAATATCAAAAAAATTGTAGATTTTTTTAATAAAATATCTTGACAATGAGCCATGTGGGTGTTATAATACTAAATGTATTTGGAGCACCATTATGTTCCAAACTAATTTATGTACATAAAGTCAACTGTTCGGTGACGCCAATGTGCCGTTATTTAGTGTGTCTGCGGATGGGGAGGCTTGTGTAGATAAAAATTAAATTTTTCAATTTTAAGAAAGGAGAGGAGATTCTATTATGAAGAGTCTTTTCAAAAGAGTAGCGGTTGGTGCTTTAGCAGCAGCTATGCTTCTTAGCACAGGCCTTACAGCAATGGCACGCGACGTAATGACAGACATGGATTTCGTTGGATTCCAGGTTGAGTTAGACGGTAGCGCAGACGGTCTTTTTGTAGTTGAAGCTTACAACGAAATCAGAGACGGTCGTTACACAGGTAAGCAGCTTTTCATCGAAGTTGCAGAAGATCGCCTTACATGGAAAGTGGAAGGTTATGAGGGCGTATATCCCTACGCTGAGTATGAATGCTTATACATTGATGGTATTAAGCAGGACGAAGTAATCAGATACAATGGTAACACACCTCAGTGGAAGACCAAGAGACAGGATTACTCCTGGGATATCACAGCTCCCTACACAATCTGGGAACGCCAGATGACACAGGTAAACGGCACAACTTGGACATGGGACTTCGAAAACGACACATTCGGCATTGACGATTCTGAAGTTTGCCGTCCCACAACAAGAACAGCTGATGTAACAGTTGGTTGGGAAACAATCGGTACAGCTAACTATGACAACGCTGGTAACTACATTTTCGTAAGCGACAAGAACACAATGGCGTTCAAGCCCGCTGCAGACAGAGAATACCTCTACACATTATTCGGCGATATGACCGCTCTTAAGAATTTCAATAAAGTAGCTCTTCCTGGCGATCTTAGCTGGAATGCACTTAGCGCAAAGAACGGCTTCAACCAGTACGAAGTAACAGACGAAGAAATTCAGTCTATGGTTCCCGTATTCAAGAAAAAGCTCGTTACAGCTAAGGGTGAAAGAACAAGAGACGTTCTTGAAGAATACCTTGCTCATCCCGAATATCCTGTTTGGGCAACAGAAGCTGCTGACGATACTATCGAAGTATTCTATGATGCAAAGATTTCCTGGACAACTCCTCAGTACGAGCTCGTTGAGCCTTACAGAGAGTATCAGTTCCTTATCGTAAACGGTATCGTTCTTGACGGTACTAAGGATGCTAACGGCAACGTAAAGGATTATGTTGGTCGTTACACAGGTGCTGTAGGTAACCCCGTTGTTGAATGGGAATTCTACATGTATCAGGCTAAGACTGATGCTGAAGGCGACGTATTAGGCAATATCGGTGAGAGAAACGTTTACGAAGTTGTAGAGCGCAAGCTTATCAACGGTAAGAAGGTTGTTGACGCATTCGGTAACTACATCACCAGAACAAGAACAGATGTATATGGCTATGGCTATGTTAAGGCTGTTGCTGGTGGATTAGAGTACAGAGTAGCTATGGAAGACGGTTCTAACGATCGTTTCCTTGGTTTCTACGATGCACATGAAGGTGTAGTAGAGTCTCAGTCCAACTTTGATGTTACACATCACAATTTCCACTAATAATTTCAATTATTGAAATTTAATCTATGAATAAAAGGATGGTCGGAAGGCACACCGACCGTCCTTTTTTCGTTATATGCGCGGATAAAGGAGGAAATATAATGAAAAAGAAGTTATTGTTCATTATGGTGTTTATGCTCTTTTGTGCTATGTTTGCCGTTTCTTCATCGGCGGAAAGATTTACAAATCAGCCGGTGACTCTTGCAATAGCAGACGGTGAACAGAGAAATGCAGCAGGCGAATATGCTCCGTTGCAGGAGGATGTGTATCTCACAATAACTGATATGGAAATAACAACACCATATTATTTTGTGGAGTCTGAGAATACATATATGAAGAATTTAGGGGTGTATATAGACGGAACTGTCAGCCATGTCAATTCCAGACTGGATCTTGTAATGCACTGCTATGATAAGAACGGCAACTGGGTTATTGACTATGATTTTGGTTTCTCGCCTGAGACGGCAAGTTTTAATGGGATATTTATGGATGTGCTTATCGGAGCTGATATGGATATTGCCAGCGTTGAGTTTGCGGCTAAAACTCCGGGCGGATGGGATAATTCCTATTATTATTACCGCTATGAAAATGTGTATGCCGATGACGGAAGAGTAATGGGCGTACATGAGCTTTTGGTGCCTAATTATGAGCTTGTGGGCTGGCACGGCAATGTTGTGCTCTATTCATTGGACGGAAGAGAAATAGAGGTTCCATATCCCGATGTTTCTGCCTATAAAAAGGTTGGCTGGTACGACTGGGATGAAAAAGCAATAATCTTGTTCCGCGAGGACTTCAAAGAAAACCTGGCTGCCGGGGATTATGATATAATAATCGATGATGCAAATTGGCTTCTTGGCTGGCTTGAAACAGACAGGTATGTTGCAGAGGTAAAGGCTTTAAGAAAGCAGGCTATAGATGCATGGAGGAAAGAAGAAGGCGGAGTACCGCTGGCTACCCTCTATGACATTGAGAATAATGAGGACGGAACTGCAGACATTATCTTCTGGATGTATAATTTATCTGATAAACCTATAGTTGCTTTCAGAATGGAGTTCAGTTGCCACGATATATTCGGCAGAACTGTAGACGAAGTGGCAGGTTATTACAGCGACAGTGAGTATATAGAGCCGGGACAGTATTCCAAAGGCACGTGGTCATTGGACTCTGTAAAAACCGATTATATCGGCAATTATAAAATGAATCAGGTTGTGTTTTCCGACAGAACAAGCTGGTTTAATAAATAACATATTGCAGGGGAGAACCGGAAGGTTTTCTCCTGCTTTTTTGTAAGAGGAAAACCACGCGATAGTCGCGTGGTACAGTGAAGGTTAAGATGAGTATAAAAATACAAAACAATGGTTACAAAATATCATATAATAACATAAGTGTTTTTTGAAAAGCCTTCCCCTTGAGGGGAAGGTGGGTGTAGGCAAAATAAGCTTATTTTGCCAAAACTCGGATGAGGTGGAATTTGCGTTAAGTGAAATATTAAAATAAGAACCTCCAAAAGTGTCTAACTTTTGGAGGTTCTTATCATACCGGCGGGTTTTTCTTTAGCATATTTTAATTGAATGTTTGGATAACTTGCTTTTTATCTTTTCGGGAACCTCGGTGTCGGTTACGATATAGTCTGCAACCGAAAGTTCGGAAATTTTCGTAAATGCACGGCGGTCAAACTTGGAATGGTCTGCCGCAACGATGTTCACACTTGACTGCTGAAGCATAATTCTGTCAATTTCAGCTTCCTTGTCATAATAGGTGGAAAAGCCGTGCTCTGCATCAATTCCGTCAACGGATAAAATTAGCTTGTCGGCGTGATAGCTTTTAAGCTGTCTTATGGCATCGTCACCAAAGGTGAACTGATATTTGGAATTTATAAGACCGCCCAAAAGAATTATGTTAAAGTTGGGATTTGCCGTTCCCTCAAGTGCAATGGAAATTGAATTTGTAACAATGCTCAAATTGAAATCCTGGGGAAGAGCACGGAAAACCATCAATGTGGTTGTTCCGGAGTTAAGCATAATGGTGTCGTTGTTTTCAATCATTGAGGCAATTTTTTTTGCAATAACTTCCTTCTGGGACTGGTTGGTGGAAAGTCTCTGATTAAGACTCATACTGTAATAAGGCTTGTATGAGCTTACGGCACCGCCATGAACCCTTGTCAAAAGACCTTTGTATTCCATATCGGCAA
>JAZSAR010000248.1:0-6122 GCA_045601965.1 Clostridia bacterium | reverse complement strand
ATTCCCGCTCTTTCTCTGAGTACCGGAGGAACAAGCATTCTCCCCTGCTTGTCGATGTTTATATCCATACCGCCGGATGCCATAATTCTTATTCTTCTTCTGTAATCCTCGTCTGTTTCATGCTCCAGGTCTTCAAAAAGCTTTCCGAGGAAAGCCTCCCATCCCTCATCATCATAAACAGTAAGACAGGAATCGTAGCCAACGGTGATATGACAGTGATCTCCCAGCATCTCTCGGAATTTGGCAGGAAGTATAACTCTGCCTTTTTCATCCAAAGTATGCGCATATTCACCGTAAAAGATATTTCTGCCCATTTCCTGCCACCCCCTTTTCTTACTTTTCAAACCACTTTTTACCACTTTTTAGCCACATTGTTACTACGATACCACTATTATAAACCACTTTTATGAAAATATCAATAGTTTTTTTTAATTTTTTATGGTTTTTTTCAAATTTTTTTGACTTTTTTTATATTAGGCACTATAATATAGAAAGAATTCGATAAAATTGAGGGATTTTATGAACAAAACATTGATTTTCAAGCTTGTAACCTTGCTTTTAATCCTCATCAACATGTTTTTCATTTTCAGTTTTTCCTCTGAGAAGGCATCCGTATCGAAGGAGACCAGCAAAAAGGTTACTGAAAAAATTCTGGAAGTAACGGTTTCAGACTTCCATAAAAAGCCCGAACCTGTTAAAAAAAATATGGTTAAGGCGCTGGACGGCAAAATACGTTCTCTTGCTCATTTTTCGGAATATACCTTACTTGGCTTTCTTGTCGTCCTGCACCTCTCCTTATATAAAATGAGCAAAATAAAAAGTGCCTCCCTTGCACTTTCGGGATGCACCTTTTATGCAGTTATTGACGAAATTCACCAGCATTTCGTGCCGGGAAGAAGCTTTCAGTTTATTGATATTTTCACAGACTTTTCAGGGGCTCTTCTGGGCGTTTTGCTGCTCACATTAATCATCATTTTTTCAGAAAAAACGACAAAAAAATCTGCTGTCAGCTGACAGCAGATTTTTCTTTTTTCAAAGCATCTTCCTTTGCATCAAGCATTCCCCACGCCGTTACGGCAAGGATGACTACAATGCTGCCTAAAAGTGCAAATTTTCCCGGCTTTTCACCGACGAAAATCATAACAAGCACGGGATTTAAAAGCGGCTCTATAACGCCGATAATCGAGCAGGCAAAGCCCGATATCTTATCCACCGCCAGGCAGAAGAATATGTACGCGATTCCAAGCTGAAATATACCGAGAATCGCCATATAAAACCAGTCGCTTCCGCTTATATCAACGGGCGACGCCGCATAAAAGCCTATTCCCACTGCCGATGTTATTATATGTCCCATAAGCATTCCGCTGAAGCGCTCTTCCTTTGTAACGTGACCGTATATCATAAAGGCAAGAGCAATTGCCGCGCCGGCCCCTATCGCCACGAAATTCCCGAAAAGCTTTTCTCCCGATATATTGTCGGCAAAAAACAGCGCTATTCCGAAAAGAGTGGTAAGAGCCACCGTAATATCCCTTTTCACAAACTTTTCCCTGTAAAATATCCACGAGAAAATCAATATAAAAAGAGGCTGTGTATACTGAAGCACAATGGCATTTGCCGCGTCTGTAAGCTTATTTGCACTTACGAAAAGCAAAAAGGTTGCCCCGGTGCAAAGGCTTCCGAAAAACACTCTTTTATTTATCCGGAAGTTTATTCTCATAAGCTTCATATAAAGAAAGGTGCAAAGGGCCGCAAAACCGCTTCTTATACCCGCTATAACAATAGGCCCTGCAGAAATCTTTTTAATAAAAACTCCTGCGATGCTCCAGAGAATTGCGCATATTGCCATTTCCAGCATGCCTATATATTTTTTATTCATGATGCCATATCTCCAATTCGTATTTTTCGTCAATTCCGCTTATTTTCTCTTCCATATCCTCGGATATAATCATACGGTTATCGTCGGTTATGATTACAAGCCCGAAGGGCTGTTCCTCCCAGAACTTTTTTGCTCTTGCTTCGCCCATAACAAAAACCGCCGTTGAGTACGCATCGGAGCGCACACCGTCTTTCATCACTACAGTTGCGCTTACGATTCCGCTTTTCGCAGGATATCCCGTTTCAGGATCCATTATATGCGAATAGGTTTCTCCGTTTTCGGAAAAATACCTTTCGTATCCTCCGGAGGTTGATATAACACAGTTTGTCGCATCAATATATGCGGCATAGCCATCCGAGTCGGGTGATGCTATTGCCACACGCTTATCTTTTTCTCCCAAAACAAGAACCGTACCGCCAAGGGAGATGACAGCCTCTTTCACATTGTGATTCTCTATAATTTCCTTCACCGATTCAGCACCGTAGCCCTTGGCAATTGCTCCGAAATCAAACTTCATTCCTTTAAGCGAAAGAGCTTCTTTTACCTCTGCATCAGACGGCACATTAAATTCCCCTGTCGTAAAGCCCCAGAGCTTTGTCACAGAGTAAATTCCCGCATCAAACGCACCGCCTGTTTCTCTCCTTATGCGGTCGCTTTCGGAAAGAAGATAAGAAACTTCTTCTCCGGGGTATTCTCCTTTGTTATAATAAGCAAGTGCTCCGTTTCCGTTTACAGAAAGCTCTTCATGAATGCGGAGTATTTCCTCTTCAATTTTCTCCGCGCACATTTTTGCATCAAGCCCTTTGATATTAAGGCTTATCACCGTATCCATGGCAAAAAAATCTTTTGTTACCGTTTGGTTATAAAATGACAAAAATACAAAAAACAACACTATAAGCAGTAAAATTACTGCAGAAATTTTCTTTTTCATAATCTATTAAAAGTTCATTCCGTTCCAGCCCCAGACGTCGGCTTCTTCATACTTTACATAAATTCTATCAGCCGGGATTGAAAGAACGGTTGAATATATTTTGCAGATTTCCTTTGTAAGAGCATCATATGCCTTCTTTTCGGCTTTGCCGAAAATTTTCACACCGATGTAGGCAGTATCCGCTGAATCGTCCCCCTTGAAATACATTTTAAGATTATCGGAAAAAGAAAGCATAAGCCAACTCTCGCTTTTTCCCGGAATAAGTTCAATAGCCTTCCCTAAAAGAGTTTTTAATTCCTCTCTTTTCTCATCTGTAACACATACTGTGGTTTTTGTTTCTATAAACGGCATAATATCACCCTTTCTGAAAATTACACTAATTTTATAACACAAAAAAGCTTGTGTCAAGAAAAAAACATGATAAAAAATTCATATTTTCCGATATTTATAATAAACTATATATACCGCATATATAAAACGCAGAATTTTTTTTGATTTTTTTGGAAAAATACTGGATTTTGTAACATTTATGTGTTATACTTAGTATGATTATTTCTACCTATTTAAATATATCACAACAAAGAGGTGGTTTTATGGCAAAAGCAAAGAAAAGAGCTTTAAGCGATTTTCTTCCGGAGTTTAATTCAGGCACCGCGACAGATGCTTATAACTTCATGGGCTGTCATAGGCATGAAAACGGTGGTTTCATCTTCAGAGTGTGGGCTCCCAACGCAAAATCCGTAAGACTTACAGGCGATTTCAATTCATGGGACAAAAACGCTTTCATGAACCATATCGGCTACGGAGTTTATGAGCTTTCCGTGCCGGACGCCAAAACTTACGACTCTTACAAATATTATGTAGAGAAAAATGACGGAAGCTTTACTTTTAAGTGCGACCCCTACGGATTTCATATGTGCACTCGTCCCGATAACGACTCCATGGTTTATGATATAGAGGGCTTTTCCTGGACGGACAAGGAGTATCTTAAGAAAACAGACAAAAAAAACACCCTTTCTTCCCCCGTTAATATTTACGAGGTCCATGCAGGCTCATGGAAAAAGCATTCCGACGGCAACTTTTTCTCCTACAAGCTTTTCGCAGAAGAGCTCGTAAAATATCTTAAGGAAATGAATTACACCCATGTTGAGCTTATGCCCATGAGCGAGTATCCCTTCGATCCTTCCTGGGGCTATCAGGTAACGGGCTATTACGCTCCTACCTCAAGATACGGAACACCCCATGACTTTATGTATCTTGTAAATAAATGCCATGAAGCGGGCATCGGCGTAATCATTGACTGGGTTGGCGCCCACTTCCCAAAAGACGATTACGGGCTTATCGAATTCGACGGTACGTGCTGCTACGAATCAAACGACTATGTAATGAACGAGCACCCCGACTGGAACACAAGAATCTTCAATTACGGAAGAAATGAAGTCCGCTCATTTTTAATTTCAAATGTTTTATACTGGCTGGACAAGTATCATATTGACGGAATAAGAGTTGATGCTGTCGCCTCCATGATTTACTTGGACTACGGACGCGGCGGAAGAGAATGGCACCCCAACTATTACGGTGGCAAGGAAAACTTAGAGGCAATTGACTTTATGCGCAAGATGAACGCTGCGGCATTCAAATTCAAGCCTTCCGTAATGATGATTGCGGAAGAATCCACCATCTTCCCCATGGTTACAAAGCCCGATTATATGGGCGGCCTCGGTTTTAACTACAAATGGAACATGGGCTGGATGAACGATATGTTAAAATACATTTCAAACGACCCCTTGTTCAGAAAGAGCATTCACGGAACATTAACCCACTCATTTTCTTATGCTTTTACCGAAAACTATATCCTTCCTCTTTCCCATGACGAGGTAGTTCACGGCAAATGCTCCATGATAGGCAAAATGCCCGGCTCCTATGAGGATAAATTCCATAACCTTCGCGCGTTTTATGCCTACATGATGGCGCATCCCGGCAAAAAGCTTACCTTTATGGGTTCAGAATTTGCACAGTTTATAGAATGGGATTTCAAAAAAGAGCTGGACTGGTTCCTGCTTTCCTATGATTCTCATAAAAAAATACAGAAGTTTTCAAAGGATTTAAATCGCTTTTATCTTGATAATCCTCCGCTCTATGAAATCGATTTCGAGCCCGAAGGTTTTTCCTGGATAAGCGGAGACGATGCGGATCAGAGCATCATCACCTTCAGAAGAATTGATAAAAAGGGCGACGAAATCATCTGTATCTGCAACTTCTGTCCCGTAAAGCGCGAACATTACAGAATCGGCGTGCCTTACGGCAAGAAAATAACCCCCGTATTTTCATCGGACTACAAAAAATACGGCGGTACGGGAACACCCCTTCGCACCGTTCCCGTAAAAGAAATTCCTTATCACGGACTCACATTATCATCAGAGGTAACCATTCCCCCGATGAGCGTAACTTTTTATAAAATAGTCAAATAATGTTAGGAGGGCTTTAAATGTTAAACAAGAGCAAAGAATGTGTAGCAATTCTCCTCGCGGGAGGACAGGGAAGCAGACTTATGGTTTTGACCGAAGAAACCGCAAAGCCTGCAGTACCCTTCGGCGGAAAGTACAGAATAATTGACTTTCCACTTTCCAATTGCGTAAACTCCGGCATTGACACCGTAGGTATTCTGACACAGTATCAGCCACTGGAGCTTAACGATTACGTGGGCACAGGTCGCCCTTGGGGACTTAATCGTAATTTCGGTGGAGCGCATATCCTTCCGCCCTATTCCAAGAGCAAAAAATCAGAGTGGTACAAGGGCACGGCAAATGCCGTATATCAGAACATCCCCTTTATCGAGCGTTATAACCCGGAATATGTTCTGATTTTATCGGGTGACCATATCTACAAGATGGACTATTCAAAGATGCTTGACTTCCACAAGGCAAAGAAGGCTGAGTGCACCATCGCAGTTCTTGATGTTCCCATTGAAGAAGCAAGCAGATTCGGAATAATGAACGTAAATCCCGACTCTTCCATTTACGAATTTGAAGAAAAGCCTAAAAATCCCAAGAGCACAAAGGCTTCAATGGGTATTTACATTTTCAACTGGCAGCTCCTTCGTGATTACTTAATCGAAGACGAAGAGGACGAAACCTCCTCCAATGACTTTGGTAAGAACATCATTCCCAAGCTTATCGAAAACAATAAGAGACTTTTCGCTTACGGCTTTGAAGGCTACTGGAAGGATGTAGGAACAATTGACAGCTTATGGCAGGCAAATATGGATCTGCTTGATCCCGAAAGCGGACTTAACTTAAAGGATTCCAAGTTCAG